>DATIID010000001.1:0-300000 GCA_035480035.1 Saccharimonadales bacterium (SeqCode)
AAAAACCCTGACGTTTGATTTGCACTACCCAGTTTTCAAGCAAAAACGCTCCTATTGGAGCGTTTTTTGGTACAATACCTCTGTTGCGCAAGTAAAATTCGGGGTTATAGCTCAGTTGGTTAGAGCGCGTCACTGATAATGCCGAGGTCCCTGGTTCTAGTCCAGGTAACCCCACCAGGGGCATTAGCTCAGTTGGCTAGAGCACCACATTTGCAATGTGGGGGTCATCGGTTCGAATCCGATATGCTCCACCATTACTAACTTGTAGAGCAGTTATATTTATTGGTTTTGACCGCTGCTACAACCGGCTCGTAACCACGCTTCCTGGAATCGTCAGGCCGTGTTAAAGCTGTACGCATTGGGCCGCCATCGTCTTTTGAATGCCAAACTATGACATCTTCAACTCCAAGACAAGCTGCATAGTTATCAAATTCGATGTAGAACTGCCCCTGTAGCCCCTCGCTCATTGGCACTATGGATTTTGGCAGCTTGGTGTAGAGGTTGGCTTTGGCGGCCGGGACAGTACTGATACCACCAAGTTCGGTATACCAGATTGGTACGTTGCCATAAACGGTTTTAACCATGTTCGTGATGTAATCTATGTTGTTTTGGGCCAGCGTAATCACCTGCGGACTGACTTTCTGGACGTAAAAATGGGCGGCGTAAATGTCAAATAGTTTCGTGCTGATCAGGCCTAACTTGAGGAATTGCTCCGTACGTTTAAAAAACAATTCTTGGCTATGTTGATCAAGATCGCCGCCGATAATTTCCGCATCGATACCAGTCTGTTCGGCAGCGGCATGCAAGCGCGGATATATATAAGAGTAAGTCAGGGCAACATCGCGTGGTGCTGTCCAATTGCCTCGAGCATCGTATTGGCGTTTATTGAATAGCACGTAGTTTGGTTCATTTATAGGGCTGATATAGACGGTTTTGAGACCTGGAGCACACTTCTTAATCGTGCTAACCATATTGGCCTCAGCCTTCACATAGTGTTCACGCTCTTCGTCAGTTATTGGTACCATGCCGAATTCGCCGTTTTCGAAGTGACCTTCATTACGAATAACAATTCTAAAATCGTTCTTATCGGCTAGGTTTACGGCCATGCACAGACGACTTGGGTCGCGATCAAAGACGTCTTCACCAATGGTGATCGGTTGAGTAATAAGAATGGTATTGGCTCCGGCCTGGATATCCCGATCTACGGCTTTCTGTGCCGCTTCCGGTTCAGTTAGCATTATGTCAGTGTCAGCGTAGCCAAAACCCTCTAAGGCGGCTGTTTTGTTGGCCGAACCGGCGGCTCCCGCTAAAGACAGGGCACCGATAGTAGCCGCAACCGCGAACGGTTGGCGCAGTCTCTCCCGGAGCCCAGGTTCATTGGAACCTGATAGGGCAGGTTCTCTCCTCATATCTTGTATTTTGCAGCTTGTCTGTGTAGTTAGCAAGCGTAAAAAAATGTTGCACCGGTGCTCTGTTTAGTGCATATTGTTTTGGATGAAGGCCGAACAGCGCGGAGATGCACCGTCTCCTGAAGAATTTGACGCGGAAAAATTTGTAAGAACCTATGAGCTAATTATTGACAGGGGCCATTTAGATAAAAAGGAAAGACTGGAAGAAATTATTTACAAAGGTATATTTTGGCGCCCCGACTTTGCTGTAGAGCTTTATAGTCAGCTGGCGAGGTCTAAAGTTAAAGAAGTCAGAGAAATGGCCGCCACCTATATAGTTAAAGCCTTTAAGTGCGATCCCGAGGTTGGCGCTGTAGTCTGGAACTCACTCTTGAACGATCCGGATCCCGAAGTCGCAGAGACTGCCTATCTAGTCTTTGATGATTTTTGCAGGGATATGGACAATGACCTCGAACGTAGTTGGGATCTAAGCGGCATCGCTTCCCAATAGACTTGATTCATAACATTCTGAGACAGTACCCGGCTATTTTACGTTTAAAGCACAGTAAATGAAGGGCTAAAACGTAACCTTTTTTACATCAGTTTTGGCTTGACCACCCCTGTTATAATTGCTATGATAGTGAAGCTCGTTTGAGTACGGCCAGTTGGTTAGTAACTAGAGCGCGAAGCTAATTTTCTGGGCTTACTCAAACTCTTCCGTACAATCTATTTCGACTGAGGTGGAGTAGGAGTGAGCACGTAACTTAATAATTTGGCCGTATGCGGGCACATGAGAGTCGCATACGGATGTTAAAGCAAATGACAGACTGCGAATTACGGGTATGAGGCCCGTAAGTTGGTGATTCACCAATAGCTAGTCATATGCACAATCGTAAAAAGTTACTCAAGCGCACATAAAGGATGCCTTGACATAAGACACCGACGAAGGACGTAGTTGGCTGCGATAAGCTGCGGGGAGCTGCCTAACAAGCTTTGATCCGTAGATGTCCGAATGGGGAAACCCCGCACGAGTCATGTTGTGTGGCGCATAACTGAATTCATAGGTTATGTAGCGGTAAGCTGGGGAACTGAAACATCTTAGTACCCAGAGGAAGAGAAAGTAAACAACGATGCCGGTAGTAGTGGCGAGCGAACCCGGTACAGCCCAAACCTTATTAACTTTCATCTGGCAATTTGCCGGGTGAATAAGTTGGTAGACGAATGTTAGTAAGGGGTTGTGACGAGTAGTTAACCAGTGCGGAGCTCTAGAATTTCTAGATTTCCGTACTGATAACAGGTGCTACCACCAACCTGTATAAGGTAAGAAATTTCCGGGGCGAGCAGAACAGTCTGGAAAGGCTGGCCAAAGACAGTGAAAGCCTGGTATGTAAAGTGTCGGAAACCTTATTACTACTTATCCGCTAGATTTATCTGGCGGTGTGTCGAGTAGGTCGGGACACGTGAAACCCTGACTGAAACCGGAGGGTCCACCCTCCAAGGCTAAATATGTCTTATGATCGATAGTGAACAAGTACCGTGAGGGAAAGGTTAAAAGAACCCCGGATAGGGGAGTGAAATAGAGCCTGAAATTATGTGCGTACAAGGAGTCAGAGCGCCGATTTATCGGTGTGATGGCGTGCTTTTTGTAGAACGATCCAGCGAGTTACTTTGCAGTGCAAGCTTAAGCCATTTGGCGGAGGCGTAGTGAAAGCGAGCCTGAATAGGGCGTAGGGGTCTGATACTGTCCACGATGTCGATTGCGAGTCAAAATCAGCTGACTGAAATCCCGGAAAATTTTTGAGGAGTATTAAGTAAATACGCCTCGCAAATTTTACGAGATTATCAGGCGCTGCTTTTGCGCTCTCATTGCGATATCTGGGCAGCATCAGACCCCTCTAGTACTGTGTAGTAGACCCGAAACTGAGTGACCTAACCATGGGCAGGCTGAAGCGTGGGTAAAACCACGTGGAGGGCCGCACCGTAGAGAATTGCAAAACTCCCGGATGACCTGTGGTTAGTGGTGAAATGCTAATCGAACTCAGAGATAGCTGGTTCTCCTCGAAATAGCTTTAGGGCTAGCGTCGTACGGTAACACGCGGGGGTAGAGCTCTGTTTTGGAATGCGGCCAGTGATGGTATGCACCCTTGACAAACTACAAATACCGTGTGCGGAACTACGGCAGTTAGAACGGCGGGGCTAAGCTCGTCGCTCGAAAGGGAAACAGCCCAGATCGCCAGCTAAGGTCCCTAAATGTATGCTCAGTGGAAAACGAAGTGAGATTTCTCAGACAGTAAGGATGTTGGCTTAGAAGCAGCCATTCATTTAAAGAGTGCGTAACAGCTCACTTATCGAGAGATCTTGCGCGGAAAATGTAACGGGGCTAAAGCATACTACCGAAGCTGCGACCTTTCTATTTATTTAGGGAGGGGTAGAGGAGCGTTGATATTGCATCGAAGCAGCACTGAAAGGTGTTGTGGAGCGTTATCAAGTGAGAATGCTGGAATGAGTAACCTCAAGGAGGGTGAGAATCCCTCCCACCGAAAGAGCAAGGTTTCCTGAGCCATGATAATCAACTCAGGGTTAGTCGGTCCTAAGCCGAGGCGCAGCAGCGTAGGCGATGGACAACGGGTTAATATTCCCGTACCGGCGTGTGTTTGTTTATGGGTGCGCATCGAAAATGTAGGAGCGGGTTCATGGTTATACCCGTCTAAGTCGCTGTTATGGCGACGAATGAAAGGCCTTCACCGGCCGATTCCTAAGGACACGGTGACCAGAAAAGCCCATAAACGCGTGGCACAAGCCGACCGTACCGCAAACCGACACAGGTGCTCAGGGCGAGTAGCCCCAGGTGTACGAGTGATTCTTCGTCAAGGAACTCGGCAATACAGCGACCGTAACTTCGGGATAAGGTCCGCCCTGCCGCAATGTTTCTGAACGAAGCGAAAGTCTTGAATTGGAGACAGCGGAGCTGGATTGCCACGAGCAGCCGACTCCTTGATCTTCGCATACGGCAGTTCGTCGGCTGCGAGTCAATTCAAGACAAGTAGATTCGAGATAAAGTTCGGAGATGTTGCGGCAGGGCTGCAACAAAAGAACCCATGCGACTGTTTACCAAAAACACAGGTCTCTGCTAACACGAAAGTGGATGTATAGGGGCTGACACCTGCCCGGTGCTGGAAGGTTAAGGGGAAGGCTTTTACGGCTAGAACTGAAGCCCCAGTGAACGGCGGCGGTAACTATAACCGTCCTAAGGTAGCGAAATTCCTTGTCAGGTAAGTTCTGACCCGCACGAATGGTGTAACGATATGGGTACTGTCTCGACGAAGAGCTCGGTGAAAGTGCATTGACGGTAAAGATGCCGTCTGTCCGCAGCAGGACGAAAAGACCCCGTGGAGCTTTACTACAGTTTGGCATTGAGCTGGGGGTATACATGTGTAGGATAGTTGGGAGACTGTGAAGCCCAGGCGCTAGCTTGGGTGGAGTCATCGGTGAAATACCAACCTTGTGTACTTCTTGTTCTTACCTGGGCCTTTAAGCGCCTCTAACTTAGGTTGGCGGTGATTACAGGTCTGGGGAAAGTGTCTGATGGGTAGTTTAACTGGGGCGGTTGCCTCCTAAAGAGTACCGGAGGCGTTCAAAGGTTGGCTAACTACGGATGGAAATCGTAGTGATAGTGTATACGCATAAGCCAGCTTGACTGTGAGGCCTACAAGCCAAGCAGGCACGAAAGTGGGAGTAAGTCATCCGCTACCCGCACCTTTTGGTGCATGAGAGTGGTATCGGTAGCGCTAACGAATAAAAGTTACCCCGGGGATAACAGGCTTATAGCGCCCAATAGTTCACATAGACGGCGCTGTTTGGCACCTCGATGTCGGCTCATCTCATCCTGGGGCTGAAGCAGGTCCCAAGGGTCCGGCTGTTCGCCGGTTAAAGAGGTACGTGAGCTGGGTTCAGAACGTAAATTACATTGCGTTCTACCACTGTAAAGTGGTAAAGTATTGGTGTACATCGCATCAACAATACTAAATTCGACTAATATCGGTGAAACCCCACCTGGAATCCGAACATTCTAGAGGGCAATACCGAGGGAAGACGAAATCGTCCATGTCTAACGAAGAAAAGGCCTATATAGCTGGATTTCTTGATGGTGATGGTTCTAT
This sequence comes from Saccharimonadales bacterium (SeqCode), assembly GCA_035480035.1. GTDB lineage: Bacteria > Patescibacteriota > Saccharimonadia > Saccharimonadales > OMJO01 > DATIID01. Next base: position 5,549 of record DATIID010000001.1, read on the forward strand.
CATTGCCCAACTCGTCTATCGTAAAGATTACAAGTTGGGTTATCAGATACGGGTCAGCGTTGTTTTTTATCAAAAGACAACTCATCAAGATATTCTTCTTTGGCTGAAGAAGCAGCTAGGCTTTGGTTACATTCGAGCACGCCGTGATGGTATGACCGAATACACCATTGTCGGCTTAAGAGAAGTTGATCATGTGTTGACACTTCTGTACCCCTTTCTTCGACTCAAGAAAGAGTTGGCGAAAGATGTGCTTAAGATAATTAAGCTTCATCCGATCCAACGTAAAATGACTCGATCGCAACTGATAAAACTAAGTGCTTTAGTGGATAAGACCGCAAGGTTCAATTACTCCAAGAAACGCACAATTACCAGTGCAAAAGTCATTACCTTTCTAGAGAGACGAATGATTTCTGTCCCCGTAGAGACTGAAGGTCAGGGTAGCTCCTGACTTGAGATAGGATTCGCAACCAGCGACCTATAATACGTCGACCCCTATTTCCAACACATTGGAAAGGGAGAAGATATAGTCCGTGCCATCAGTAATGGTGGAATGACACGCGTGAGACAGTTCGGTTTATATCCGCTGTGGACGCAAGGAAATTTGAGAAGACTTGACCCTAGTACGAGAGGACCGGGTTGAACGCACCTCTGGTGTATCAATTGTTCTACCAAGGGCATTGTTGAGTAGCTATGTGCGGCAAAGAGAAGCGCTGAAAGCATATTAAGCGCGAAACTGACTTCAAGATTAGATTTCCCTATGGAGCCCCCTGAAAGACTATCAGGTTGATAGGCGCAAGGTGGAAGTGCGGCAACGCATGGAGCTGAAGCGTACTAATAGGGCCATTGACTTTTTACGACCATAACAAACGCGTCGCAACTACCTGCTTCCGGCAGAGCCGGAATACTGTAGTTGCTACTGGCGCATCGCACGTTTTTCATCTGCGAGTCGCGGATGGCAGTATTCTATACAGCCTCCTTACGATTCTCGATGATAAAACGCACGCTGCATCCAGTCGCGTCCGTTATGGGTAAAAGTTGTAGTTGACTAGTTATTGGTGTGACCAAAATGGTTCACGCCGTTTGTCTTTTAAAAATTTCGTGATTTTGAAGCTGGTGTCCAGAGCGTGGGGGCCACACCTGTTCCCATACCGAACACAGCAGTTAAGCCCCATAGTGGTGACAATACTTAGGTTTTAACCTTGGGAAAATAGCGAGATGCCAGCTTTAAGATCATGAAAAACCTTGAGGGGAGGTGACTCCTCCCCTCAACGCGCCAGGCAAAAAGCGCGGTTTTTGCGTGGGCTGCTCCCCTCCCAACAAAATCGTCAGGAACCTTCAGAGCCGGATTTCTTAATGCGTTGCCCACGCCGGGCAGCAAGTCTAAGCATTCTATGTTCTTTTGAATTTTCATATTCTCCAAAATCGTAAATTGGTACAAAGTTTCTGCTTTTTAATGCAAATTCTAGAATTTGACCTGTTAAAGGCTGCTGATCCACCTTTATAAAAATTTTGTAAAGATTAGGTAGGTATATTTCATAAAAATTAATATTCCCAATTCTAGTTCTCGCAGGCACCATAATTATTTTTGAAAACAAACCATGCTTGGAACTTGATACAAACTTCCCAATAAAAACTGAATAATCATTGACACTTCCTGGATTTTTGTCGTAAATCAATTTACGAAGCATGTTTTCATGTTTTTCTCCCAACGACACATCACTGAATTCTTTTTTTGAGGTTATGGAAGCTCTCCATAAATATGACATACAGAATAATTTTATATAGTTGTTATCAAATCCCTCGGTTATCCAACCAAGATTTGATTTATCTCTTTGTAATTTTACGTTTGAGACAAATTTCTGAATATATTGATCATAAGCTCCTAAACTTCCATCACATTTACTGCAAAGCATATATTCATATGCTCCCCCTGGTCGTCGTACTGGTGTTTTTTTATTTTGATGAATAGCTATTATCTGACCATCAAATTTCTCACCCAGAGATAAAATTCGCAAAATCGATCTTGGAATTATATGAGATTTTATGAGCTTTTTCTGTTTTTGGCAAAGTTTGCAGATACCTTCCATATGTTAATTATACGTTGGGGTGGGGAGGAGTAAATTGCTTGCGCTAGTGAATGGGCTTCTAGCCGAGTCCTTCTATCTTTGTCATGATACAATTCGATTAATGGCAACAGCGAAGCGAATCAAGGTAAAAACACGGCGGACTAAGCGTCCTGTGCGCTTGTTGAAATCTTTCATGCCTTCAAGGTGGTTTGAGTGGGCCAGCCTAGGCCTTTTCATTTTCGTATTACTAATAACAATAATCTATTACAATTTGCCATTTACGAGAACAGAAACCCACGATAGCGACATACCCTTTAAGATTGAGAACATTCAGGACTCTAGCCTAGAATTAGGTCAACAACAGAAGAGACAAAGTGGTGAAAACGGTACAAAGGAAACAATAACGCAAATCAGGCATACTTTATCAGGTAGAAAAATTAGCGAGACTCTTGTAACCGAAAGAGTAGTTAAAAGCCCAGTAAGTCAGATCAACGCACAAGGAACTAAAAGATATCAGTATATGTGGTGTTCAAATGGCACGTATCGCTACTACACCAATGACGAGTTTAAGAATCCTCAGACTGGATTTACGCACCAGAGTCGCGATTATTGCTCTCAAAATGGAGCAGGTCATATGACTGGTTTGGCCGATACAGCACCTACACCTGCACCAAGTACCCGTGCACCTACGTTCACACACTGTTACGACACAGGATTTTATTCCTCGTCAATCAACTGTTACTCCTACTGACCTAGTGTAAAAAAGGAAACTGTTTGTGTTTAAAACAAAAGCTACCTACTTATTGCCATGTGCTAAGGCTAAAGCAAGAGCGACGCAGTGCTTACAGAATATCTGATGGTTTTTTGGATTGCCCGCACAGTGCCAAGCAAGGCCTTTTGGCGTGGAAGATAATTTAACTCGGCGTCGTTGACCACCACCTTCAACCATAGTGCCATCCAACCCGCCGGCCCAACCTTCAATGTGGTGAGGGCTTTGCTCAATAATTTCAACGGCACCTCGCTCATAAATTGCTGTGCCGTATTGTAAATTTGACGGCAAAGCCAGTTGCTCGATGATAGCCTGTCTCAATAGTTCTGAGATAAGTTTTTGCCGAGTTTTCATAATTTCTCTGGCTTGTAGGTTAGCAGCATATTCCCGGATTCGAACTGCCTCGAGCTAAGTAGTTTGAAGTTTAATCGCTTCTTTATGCCCTGAAACAGTGGTGTACCGGCACCCAGAACAACAGGATTTACCATGATTCTAAGCTCATCCAGTAATCCCATCTCTAGCAGACTGACACACAAGTTGCTGCTGCCATAAACTGCCACATCCTTACCAGGCAAGGACTTTAATTTTCTAATTTCTTGCTCAACATCTTGGGATACAACTGTGGTATTATGCCATTCTGGATTAAACGTTGTATGAGTTACTACGACTTTGGGTGTTTCATTCATTAACTTGGCGGTAGTCGGTTCAGCTTTGAGTCCAATTGGTTTAGGCCAAAAGTCAGCCATCATATCATATGTGCGCTTACCAAAAATGATCGTGCCGACATTTTCTGTTTGGTGATTGGCATAGTCGCTAAATTCCTGGTTGTCTGCATTGTGCCAACTTAAGTCGTGGCCAATCCCTTCAAAATATCCATCCAAGCTCACCATCATGAACAGAAACATTTTCCTCATACCTAAATTATACGCTCGGACGTGGAGCAGTAAACTGATTGTGACTCTTGCTATGCCATTTTTTGGAGGATGCGGCGGATGGTTTGGATAGTACGGCTGGTAATTTCTTTACCAAATTGTCGCTCTAGCCAAACCATATAATCTGGAGTTTTGCCGGTACTAATGTCGACTACACCGCTGACGGAGTTGTCTAACTGTTCGAGTAACTCATAAGGTTTTTCCGGTACACGGTATGGGAGTATAAAGTTTAACTTAGGCTTGTTTTTAAAGAATGTAACCAATAGATAAGACTTATGGTTATGATCCAAGCCTTTAAACGAATCTGCAGCCAGCAGTTTTTTCAGCTCTGCTTGGCTCCGAATAAAAGTAGTGCTATTGAACCCCAGCTTTTTGGGCCATGCCGTTTCTAGTTCTGTCTCCATGACTTTTATATCACTACGGTCAGTCTCAAAAAGCACGTTACCGCTAGAAATAAACGAGCGGACATTTTGGAAACCCTGATCTTCAAGTACGCCCACCAACTTTGAGCCGTGCATGTTTGGGTTGCTAGGACCAATACCTCTCAAAAACGCAACGTATTTAGTCATGTTTTGATTATACGCCCGCCGAATGATATTGAAATTAGAGGGCTATTATTTTATAATAATCCAAATGTCAATTGTTTTAGGAAGCAGTGATTTTGATCTTCTATCTAATCATTCTAGCGGGACGTCTCTTAAATGGTTATTTAAAGACCCTGAAAAATATCGTTTGGCACTAAACGAGACCCCATATCCGGACCCCGAAGCTGTATTTCAGCACGAGACTGCGCACCTAGAAACCGCTAAAGCAGTCGGTATACTAGCAGCCTCTTATTGCATTGAATTTTTTCCAAGCGGGTATATGCGTCGTGCGGCAATGAATCTAGGCTACTTTAGAGGAGTTCCAAGAATTGCTCTGGCTGCTGTAGCTATTGCGCCAGCAAATCCATCGGACAGCGATTTAGAAGTTGTTGAAGGTCTAGGCTACAAAGGCATTGACGAAATTGGCGAAAAAATTGAGCTGTGGAACGACAGACAAGTCCTCCAAATTCCAAAACCGCTATCATTAGAGTCGTAGCAGGTTGTTAGAGCTTTGGCTTGCTTGGGAAGAGGGAGCCCTTTAACAGACCGATAAGAGCCAATAGGGCAATTATCAAGCCCACCCAAAGGAACCATCTGTAACTGTGACCGTTGACTACTTTGGGATCAGCGATAGTAGCTATGTCAGTACCGGCAGTTGTGGTTACAAGTTGATCTATAGGTGTTGTTTTGGCAGTGGGGACTGTCGTGGCGTCGCTACTTGAGTCTGTGGAGCTAGTTTGATTATAAGTTGGAGTAGCTATTGGTTCGGCGTTCTTTGGGGCTGTGCCGGTAGTCAAAATTTCTACTATGCCCCCGTCGGTACCAAAATCATTTGTAAAGCTGAACTGCAGATCGTACCGAGTGCCAGGCGTTAGGCCACCAACCGTGACATCATTAGCAAAACGCACATCATCCAGGTCAACGATGTGCCAACTATTCTTGCCATGGACACTCCAGCGGACTTCCCAAGTTGCAGTGCCCCAGCCCAGCGGAGCAACCACGCAACCCTCAGAGATAGTAGTGTTGGTAGAGTTCGGCGCCTCGCAAAGCAAATAAGGGTCAATCATTGGTGCGAAACTGGGGTAAGTATTGAAGTTGGTGCGCCAGTGAGTGACATCAAAGGTCCAACCATTAAAGACTGGTCCGCCACTGTTATCGATAAATTCTGCTGAATTGGCGATAGATGTACCAAAGGAGCTGCTGATAAGGCCGGTAATGTTTGGGTCAAAGTAGAGATGAGAGGCGTGGGCACCGATGTCTATTGGGTTGAAGCCGCTAAAGCCGGCTACTAGGGCATCACCGATAACGGCATTTGAAAGATCGATAGCATTGACTGCAAAAAGATGATCGAGAGTACCATTACTAAAATTGCCAAAAAGCCCACCAACAATGTCATTACCAGTAATCGAACCAGCTGCGTAGCCAAAGCTAACGTGGTCAAAGCTTCCATTGCCAGCCAGACCACCAACGTAAGTGCCAGTTGAGACGATCGACCCGTAGTAGTAAACATTATCCATACTAAGACTAAAACCGTTTGCGCTGCCGACTAAACCACCAACATTATCAACGCCATAAACATTAGCCGTACTATAGCTGAGCGATATGCTGCCGATATTTGACATCTGAGCCACGAGTCCACCAACGTTATTAGTGCCAGTTACGGTGCCATTAGAAAAGACTTTGTTTAGGATTAGACCTTGCGATGGTCCGGCAATACCACCAACTAATATTCCAGTACCATAGACACTACCAGAATAATAACTATTCGTTAAAGTTAATGTGTGGCCGGGTCCTACGCAATCTACCTTGCCGAACAAACCACCCAACTTAATATCACCAAAAACATTAGCATCACTGTGGCTATCTGATACTGCTATGTGACCTTGTACAAAGCCAGCAAAACTACCACAGAAGGAGCTGCAATTAAGTGATCCGTGCGTAGTAACGTTTATAATTTGGGCATTGCCACTAAGACCACCGCTCAATATACCCGAATTCTGATCAAGGGCTGTGACATTAGCCGTGAGTGTAAGGTTTTTCACAACTCCATTAGATGTTATGAATGCAAATAAGCCGACTAGATTAGGTGAAATTGGCCTATTAATAGTCAGGTTGGTAATGCTGTGATTCTGACCATCCAGCGAGCCAGTAAAACCAACAATCGGAAGCCAACCATCGCCACCATTAAAACTTGCCGAACCGGAGCAGTTGATATTATTAGCTAGTTCGTAGTAAGCCGTAACGTCGTCGCCGATCGACTGCAACTGCGCGCAGTTAGTAATTTGAAATGGATTGCCGCTTGAGCCGTCACCACTACCGCTAAAGGCCAGGGCTTTGCCGCTACCAAGAGCGATCAAGCTTATAGCCAATATGCCGCCAAAGAACGATAATTTTGTTTGCCAGTTTGCCAGTTTTTTCATTTTGGTATTACTACTTATGGTTAAGTATAATCCAGGCACATCCTAGAGGCAATCATTTACCAGTCGAAAAGGTGATTTGCTCGTGGTTTGGTTAATTAAAGTCGATAACTTCAATAACTTCATCGACTGGTACACCAGCCTCATCATGAGCCATGGTGATTAAATCGGCGCTATCGGCCTCCGTTAAACAAAAGGCCTTGCCCTGTTCTGGGCTCATGTGGCAGTGCTTAGCACTCATACCCAACTTGGCACAAGCTGACTTATAGGCTTCCCAACTACCTTGCATTTTATCCTCGGCCATAGCGACGCCCATATTGTGAATTCCTAAATAAATAGCCATAAAACCTCCTACTTTTTAATACAAAGTAATTATACCTTTCGCAGCCGAGAGTAAAAAACTATTTTTGCTTACAGCTCAACTTGTCCAACGCCGTCGATAGTCAATCCTAAAACATTTTGGCCTAAAGTAACTGATGTCGGCATAGGACTGGTAAGTTCACTAATGACAGGACCCATACTGTCTCTATCTTGAACCGTGCCTAACTCGACGCAAAGGTGAAGAGGATGAAACTCGATATTCGTTCTCATAACTGAGTTGACTAAATAAATCACCGCTCGTCTTTCTTCGGTCAGCCGATCATCTTCGACCAAGTTTACCAATATTCGGCTAGGTTTGTGGATGGTTACTTTGTCGGTTAGTATCGTCAATTCATCTGGAAATTGGTTGGTTCGGAGATCATACAACCCATCTTCAATTTTGGAACTATCTTCGATTGAGAGTTTCGGTATATGATCCTGCTCGAAACCAGTTAACAAATTTACTCTGAGTGACCCAGGATCTTTCATTTTAGTAACCCGTCTGAACTGTGATGAGGCTTTATCGAACATAGCTTCACCCCAATTTTCTTCAATAACCGGTCTAGCTATGTAGTCAACTGTGGCATGGGGTGGAGAATGATGCTTATTACGTGACATCTTGCCAACAGATTAAGCTGGGTATTATTTTTTTGCAAGCATAACTATTTATTAATTTTGTGATGATTATTTGACGGTTTGCCTAAAATACTTTATTTGTTAGTATTACTTCGTGAACATGGCGGAAAATCCCAAACTCCTCGACTTTAATATTGAGAGGATAACTGACGGTCATATTATTACTGTACCAATGGCTTCGCGGACCAGCCCAGGCGGTGACTTTAGCTACGTGACCGAGTTAGAAATTATTGTTAAGGGTATCGAGCCAATTGTTAAAATCTTGGCAACTGAGGAAGGCGAGACAGAAGGTCCATCAATGCGCTTTTTGGGCAGTATCGCAACACAGGAACTTCTCGAAGAAAAACCAGAGCAAGTTGTGACTGGACATATCATTGGCACCTATCGGTTGGTGGTCGAGAATCGTGATGAACCAAAGGGAAGGACCACTCTATCTGGTACGGTTGGTAATGAAGCCGAGCCAAGAATTACTCGTCGAAGCCGGCGTCGGCCCGACCCTGAAGACTATTAATTGAGTTCTACTGATGGCGGGCTTGCCACTCAGCTGTGGCTTTCGGCAAGTCGCAACCAGCAGCAAACAGGAAAATAACCGTCGTGCCTTTACCTAAGAAAGCGAAACGCTTACTGACTTGCTCGCGCATCATATCCTCACCACCGGCCTTATCAAGTGAGTCTAAATACTTGGCAAACGAACCATGCTCACTGGCTAGATCTTGCATGGTTTTGGCGTTTGCCACAATTGCTCTAATTTTAGCTAGGTTACGAATAACATCCGGATTCATCATTAGCTCTTCAATTTCCGGTTCCTGAAATTTAGCGATTTTGTTCACGTCAAAGCCAGAGAAGGCTTTTTTAATACCCGGCCACTTATTTTCAATCACTCGCCAGTTTAACCCGGAGGCTAAAATCACCCGTGACATCCGCTCCAAATACTCATTATCATTTTGGGGCTTTACAATTTTATGGTGTTTCATTGCCCACGCATCTGGCTTTGGCATATCGACTCCTAGTTATTGTTTGGCCTCAAGGATACTGACGCGGTTTCCTTCAGAATCCTCGAATGAAGCCCATAAACCAATACCCGGAATCTCGGTTGGTTCACGCAACATTTTGCCACCGGATGACTCAATATCTTTCACCGTAGCCTTGAGATCGGGCACCGATATAACTACCGACGGTACTGGCGAGGCATCTTTTAAGCTTTGGTTATAAAAACCACCGTTAATAGTGCCTGGGGTTTTGACCATGCGGTTTTCATCGGTTTCAGCAGTTACCGCTACCACATACTGGCCCATTTCTTCACCCATTTGTTGCATACCCCAGCCAAAAGCCTTCTGATAAAACTCGGCTACTCGTTTAGCGTCTTTGTATGGCATTTCAAAATGTACAACTGGATTTTTACTCATAAATATCTCCTTATTAACACTCTTATTATAACTCGGGACTTTAGGATTTGTAAGTTAGGAGCAGGGCACCAATAAAGGTAAAGGCAACACCCAGGCTTTTTATGACATCAAAGTGTTCCTTTAGAACCAGCCATGACAACACAACCACTACAGCTACATAAGTCGCTGCCAGAACTGAGGCGACACTGGCTGAAAGCCGATTTAGAGCTAGGACGTACAAAATTGATCCGGCGGCCATCATAATGCCGATAGTCAGACCAACAGGGATTTCCTTAGCCGGCAATTTAAAGGATTTTTGGGCAATCAACAAAGCTGGAATGCCAGTTATTAGCATGCCAATGCCCATTAAAAAATTTAACTGGTAAGGTGTTAAAACCTTCAAATTAACCTTCATTAAAAACGTCGCCAAACCGACTAACAACACATAGCCCAGTACAAACAAATAACCCATAGCTAAATCATAGCAGATTGCCGAAAGTTCTAAGTAGTTGATTGTGGCTGTATAATCAAGGCAGGAGGACTTATGTTAAAAGGTAAAAATAAATCGGACAAGATGATGATGGGTAAAGGTCCAACGGGCTTTGTCTTTTTTTGGGCATGGGTTGGCGCGCTAGTCTATTTTGTCCAAGTCGCCCAAGATGACTTTTGGAACGTTATATTGGCGCTATTAAAGTCAATCGTTTGGCCAGCTTACGTAGTTCACGCAGTACTCAAATTACTACACATTTAGTCACAAATAAAGCTAGTACAATACGGCTAGTTACTTCTTAGAATTGGGCTTTTCCGGGACCCAATTATTTTGTTTGAAAACTAACCAAATGGCCATCGAGTGGCCATGGCCAACATCGAAATTATCCTTCATGAACTTGATGAATTCGCTGGCCTTCATGTCGTAAAGCGTAATGCCAGCTTCTTCGACGGCCTTTTTGAAATCCTCAGGTGTTTTACCGGTTTTGGCTTTGATATTGTCTAGATAAGCTTGAAATGACATAGTCTAACCTCTCATTTTATTTAAATTACGCTTAACGGCGGCTTGGATAATTTTGCGAATTAAATCCAAGGGCAGGGGTTGATTAATTGGAAATCGAACCGTACCTTTGGCAGTTTCATAAGGCCTAAGCTCTTTTTGGAATTCAGCTATCGGAGCCGCACCCGGATAAAAACCAATGTGGCGATTATAAGCTGAAAAATGCACCAGATTACCATGAAACGTAAATGTCGGAATACCATAAGCGATTTTTTCCTTAACTTCCGGCACCTCATCATGAATGACTTGACGTAACTCTTGAAGGATAGTCTGAACGTCCCTGGGGTAGGTGTTAATAAATGTATCAATGTCTTTGGCTGGGGCATCCATTTTTCGCATAGTTAAAATTATACCTCGAAGTTATACACAGTTTACATTCTTAAGCGTTGACAAAGAGAGGCATTATAGCCATGCTATATATTAAGTATAAGAGGGATAAAATCAGTGAAAACATCAAAAAGAGACGTGCTGAATTATTTAACTAGGCATAATGTCATCGCCATTTTGGCGGTGCTTTTATTTTCGGCCATCGGTACCAGCTTATTACTCCAATCTCACGCCTCACCGGCACCATCACCCAATGGCTATTATCAAAATATTCCAGCTGGCACGGCTTTAGCAGCTTTAAAGAGTGGATCGACCTGTGCTCAAGAAGTAATAGGGCGCAATAGTCCCTGGGAACCTAAACCGGAAAACAAAACAGCCAACCAAACTGTGCCAACCGCAGCCCAACTAGCATCTTTCCACACGGCTGAAAACAATGCTTACTTTACTCGGGTTGATGGTCTATTTAGCGGTACGACCGACCAGATTATCCAATGGGCCTCTTGTAAATGGGGCTTTGAAGACAACATCTTCCGCGCTGAAGGGGTTATCGAATCTAATTGGCTCCAATCAGCTCATGGCGATGTAACAACCATTGCTTCACATTGTCCAGCCGATGCTGATAAAACAACGACCGGTTGTTACCAAAGCTACGGATTCTTACAAAACAAATGGATTTACAACCAAGCCGCTTATCCGATGTACCGTTATATGACGGCGTTTGAAATCGACTATGCTTTGGCTCAAGACCGTCAATGTTATGACCAACACGGTGGTGACTACAAGGGTTGTTTGGCTGAGTGGTTCACTGGTAACTTTGCGGCCAACGGTACTGGCAGCAGCTACGTCGGTGACTGGCAAACTGCTTATACTGCCAAGCCATGGCTGACCTGGGCTGATCTAAGCACCCCAACCAATACCACGCCTTCAGATACTCAGTCACCAACCGTCAGCTTGCCTGAGCCAGATCCTAGCATCGGCAATACTGTATCCGGCCAAACGACAATAACCGCAACGGCCGGCGACAATGTTGGGGTAACCAAAGTTGAGCTATACGCTAATGACCAACTGGTCGACACTGTTACCGCTAGCCCATATGTATTTAACTGGGATACAACGCAATATCCGAACAATGATTACTCATTAGTGGCTAAGGCCTACGATGCCGCCGGCAATCCACCCGGCGTATCCAACGAAGTAGTTTACACAGTAGCAAATAACGATACGACTCAGCCGACGGCTCCAAAAGGCGTAACAGCCGTAGCTCAACCAGATGGTAGCATTCAAGTTGACTGGCAAGCCGCTGTCGACAATAGTGATGTAGTTAGCTATAACATTTGGCGTAATTCGGCAGACGACCCAGATGACGAAATTGCCTCAGTTGATGCAGTTGACGCTGCTAGTGGTTACAATGATACATTTGTTACTCCGGGTGTAACTTACGAATATCAAATTGAAGCTGTCGACAGCGTTGGCAATGTATCAACTAAATCGGCCGTCGTAACCGTTACTGCTCCAAGCGACACGTCAACTGATGTAACTCCACCAGACGTTAGCTTAACCCAGCCCAGTGACGGCGATACGGTTAGTGGCATAGTTAATATCAGTGCGACTGCCTCAGATGATGTTGCCGTTACCAAAGTCGAATTTTATGTTGATGGCGTGTTAATAGATACTTCCAACGGTTTACCTGGTACTTCATACAGTGCCAGTTTTGACAGCAAACAATACACTAACGAAGCGCATGACATTACGGCAATCGCCTATGACGCAGCTGACAATGTTAGCCAATCAGACATCTTTGTGAATGTCGATAACAGTGTTAATAACGTTCAACTAACACCGCCATCATCGGTCGAGGCTCAAGCTAATGCCTCGGACACGGCTATATTGGTGACCTGGAATCCCTCAACCGTACCCGGTACAGGTTACTACATTGAAAGAATTGCAGACGGTTCAATACCAGAGACGATTGACCAAGTACCAGCTAGTTCACATAGCTTTAACGATACAACGGTGGTGGCTGACGGTACCACGTACAGTTATCAAATTGTCGCCTTCGATGATACTGGTAACACGTCTGAGCCTTCGGCGGAATCTAACGGTGTAACCCTACAGCCACCCGTAGTAAGTACTGGCGGGGTACTAATTAATGCTGGCGGCGGTACTTACAATGAGGTTGGCACAGGCGGCACTGGTAGTTCTGGAACTCGACTTTGGTCGGGCGACAAATACTTTACCGGCGGGACAGTCGACGATCTAGGTGCGGGTGTAGATATTTCTGGTACTGATATTGGCCCCATCTACCAAGACGAACGAACTGGCCCAATGTCCTACAGTGTGCCAGTTGCCGACGGCAAATACGCGGTCCGACTGCATTTTGCCGAAATTTCACCAGATTGTCAGCAATCCGGTTGCCGCGTCTTCAGCGTCAGCGTTAATGGCGACACTTTCTTAAATGACTTTGATATCTATGACTTAGTTGGTGGTTATGCCGCAGATGTTGAACAAACTATCGTTGACGTCACGAACGGCAAGGTTGACATTGATTTCACACCGATTACTGGTGATCCACAGATTGCCGGCATTGAGATAGTGCCAGCCGATTCCAGTGCACCAACTATGCCAACCAATCTAGCGGCCAAAGCCGTAAGCGCCTCACAAATTAATCTGTCTTGGGACGTCGATCCGATTAATGCTGGAGTCGTAGCTTACCGCATTTTCCGTAACGGTAGTACTGACTATGAAGAGGTTCCATCGGTTCCAGATGCTAACGGTCAGATGACCTGGGGCGACACCGGGTTAACGCCTAACACCACCTATACTTATGTTGTCCAAGCCGTCGATGGCTCGGGTAACGTTAGTCCAGTATCTGATTCGGCTTCAGCCACCACACTGAAGACATCGACCAGAGTCGGTAATATTACCGGTACAGTAACAGTCACCAATCCAATTAACCCGTATAAGTGTCCAACCGATCCTCAATTAACGGTTTCGGCTACTGTCCCAGCTAAAGGCTCGACCCGTTACATCTGTACTCAAAAAGCTCAATTCTTCCTGAACTTCTACATCAATGCTGGTCTAAAAGTTAACGGCGTTTACAATAGCGCTGTCTGCCCAGCGGTTAATCGTTACAAGAAGCGAGTTGGGTTGAAACCAGATTGTATCTTTGGCAAGGGTTCGTGGGCCTATCTAGAGACCTATGGCAAACAAATTGCACCGGGCTTTGGCGCTAAAATAACCTACTTCACTGGTACAACCAAGCATGTGGTCACAGCTAACAAGAATGGCAACTACACCATTATGGGCTTGCCGTCCGGTGCTAGAAACTTTACTTACGCTTTGCCTAATTACACCAGTCAGACAATCAGTGTCACTATCCCGATCAACCAGACAATTACTAAAAACGTAAACTTGAGGCATCCATAAGGGGGTAGCACATGAACAACGAACAAAACCAACCAATGACTTCGCCAACAGCTGCTTCACCAGCACCACCAACTTCGTCTATGGCGGCCAACTCTAAAAAAATGATGGTCTATGTGGCCGCTCTAATTGGTATCGCTATTTTTGCATCAGTCGTCGCTGTAATCTATCAGAATCAGACCAAAAAACCAGCCACCACTAACACTAACGCTGTTCTACCGGCGCCAGCCGCCATAAGTATTACTTCAACTGGTTTTGTACCAGCTAGTATTCAGGTTAAGTCTGGCACGACTATTATTTGGACCAACACCGACAAAAAACCACATCGGGTGGCCACTGATCCTTTCCCGACCAACAACGGTTTACTGGGCTTTGATAGTAAACAAGATCTGAAGACCAAAGAAACCTATAGTTTTACCTTTGATACTGCGGGGACTTTCACATACCATGACGACTTAAACCCCTACAAAATCAAGGGTACCATCGTCGTTAAGTAATTAATCAGATTGCCACTTAAGTAATTGCTAAACGGCCTAATTGGTCAATTGTTTCAGCCAGGGCGTAAACCAGATGATATTCGCTTCCATCAAAACTGGCGTGTCTTAGTGTTACTAATTCATCTGGATCTTCAACATAGGCTAGTTGATTGCCAATTATATATGGCTCGGTTTGCTCAAACACGTAGCCGGCAGTTTTAATGCCATCAGTCAACAACACATCAGCTTCACCAGTAGTTTGACCTTTAGGTAAGTCAATTACCGGATCCCAATCGTCCCTAATCAAATCGCCAGTTTGATAGTGAAATGGAGCTGGTCGAAAACCGTAAAACCGGTTGTATTTAATAGAATTAACGCTAACTTCAACCAGAGATTCATTAATGCCATCCAAGGCAAATAAGGGCAGTGGATATTGCCCGTCCCAAGCCATGTCAATACCGCCAGCTAGCAATAGCCTCTCAATATTAACCTGTTCGATAAACGAATTTGGTCGATTACCGTGAGCCACGCTTACTTCGGTCATGTCGATACTTTACCACAATTCGTTAAGTTAAACACAAGCGTTATTAACAAGGGTAAAATGGCTACTTTATATCTATTAACTACTATTTTTAACTATTTACAAATTTAAAAAGATTTTGTAAGATTTAGCTTTATGGCTGAATTTAGTTTTGATCATCTAGCCGAGATAGTACCTGAACGAATAAATTCTTGGGTCTTAGATGAGTATCGCAAAAATGGGGAAATGGCCGCCGGTATTGACCCAACCGCAATGTTTAATTACCAAGTCGAAAAAATTGGTGCAGTACGTGAAATTGGGGCCAGATGCACGATTGGCGCAGCTGTTATACTTGGCGATGGTGTTGAACTGGGTGAGGAAGTTCATATTGGCGATCACACGGTACTGGATAAAAGAGTGATCGTAACCGACGAATTTAGTTTTGACCAAGGTATGGTTTATTTTGATGAAGACGCATCTGTTGACCCAGTTGAAAACGGTCGTCGACCACATCCATTTGCCAGACGCATTCAAGAAAATATCATTGTTGGACCGCATGTAGCTCTGCCAAGTGAGGTACAATTGGGCAGTGATGCCATTATCCCAACCCAAGCTACAATCAGACAAATTGGCCGGTTTGGTACCTCCAAACGAATGGTAACTCTTTATGGATCAGATGAAGGTCCGATGGCGAGTGTGGCTTGCCAATCAGGTATTGATTTAGACACTTTAAGACACCGCATAGTTAATAGTGTTGATACTGATCCCAAAAGTGCCAAAGACTATAAGTTACACTGGCGAGAAATTAACTCTGGTGCTAACCAAGTTCAACGTGCATACGACAGAGAAAGTCAACTGGTTGATGAATTGATATCTAAAGGCCGATCAGCATTTCGTCAAGTTGGCTACGAGTTCGTATACTGATTAATCTTTATTGACATTAGCGAGTTACGGTGCTATTATAAGCATAACTTCGAAAGAAGTAACAAAAAGAGGGTTCTATCAATCAAATGACAGGACCTTTTTTGTTTCTCATAATAGTAAAGGGAGGCTATATTAATGGCTGGAACTAAAGCTGGTGGCCGCGCTGCAGCCGCTACCAACAAAGCAAAATACGGCTCTGATTTTTACGCAAAAATCGGTGCTAAGGGTGGTAAACTTGGTCGCACAGGTGGCTTTTTCGCCAACCGTGAGCTAGCTCGTTTAGCTGGCGCCAAGGGTGGACGAATTTCTCGTCGCACCAAAAAGTCTGTTTAACTTTCATAATAACAGATTGAAAAGCAGTGGAACTTAGGTTCGACTGCTTTTTTTATTTGAATATAGTCTGAACTTTAGTCTTGGTTTTAGTCTTAGTCGGTTTACTAAGGCGGTAAGGCCGGCAAAAGCGTGAACTAGTAACTTTCCATGTGCAACTGCAATTAGGGCATTGATAACTAAAGCTGGAGGTTTGTAGGCTAACCAGCCCACAGCGTGGGCAAGTGCTGCGTTGGTGCAACCAATCTCGATAAGTATCCAAGCAATCTTGAATATGATCCTCGTCAATTTTTAGATTCAGATTTTGGGCTAACTCTTTAGCTTTTTCCCAAGCAGCCACTTCCATGAGAAGTAGATCGATATCGGATTCATAGTTTTGATGACCTAGTGTGGCATGTCCAGTTTCGTGGAGCAGAGACCAGGTAGCTAGTTTGTCGCCACTGCTTTGCTTGTTATAGGTAATAGTCCGATTAGCTGGCGACCACAAGAAGTTATCACCGACAATAAAGTCCACGCCTGGCACCAGCTTAGCTAATTTTTTTATAATCTCACTCACTTAAGTCCTCGCCATTTCATAGCAGCCGTAAATAACGGCTTCTTCCGGTCGATTAGCCTGCTTAATTGGGGGAATCGGCACAAGAGGCGTTTCATATTTTTTCAAGTCAGCCTTTAGATAGTCGATGTATTTCTTAAAATTAGTATTAACACCGCCGCCCATCACAATAACTTCTGGTTGGATAACCGATATCAAGTCAATAATTCCTAAACTCAGATCACGGGCAATTTCTTTCCAAGTCACTTTATCATTAATGTCCGTAGCTTTTTTACCAAACCGCTCAACAATCGCCCGACCAGATACAATATCTTCCCATTGTTTCATTTGGCCACGATAGTCGACTAGAATTTGGCCACCCTCACTATCTTTCAAATCTGGATCAATCTTACCATTTGTGATAAGTGCACAGCTGATTCCAGTGCCAATAGTTACATAAAGTACTTTTTTATAACTTTTTATGATATTATTAGCTTCATATAAGCCTGCTAATTTGGCATCGTTTTCAATTACTACTGGACAATTTACAAATTTCTCAATATCACTGGCGATATTTTCTTCAGTCCATTTAAGGGTGCCATAGCCAAGAGCCACACCATTTTCACGATCTAATCGCCCGGGTACGGCTACCACAAATTTTCTGAAATCTTTTGTTGATAATTTATCAACAGTATCAGCCAAGTTAGTTAAAAACTCAGCATAATTTTGAGAGGTTTCAAAGCGGATTGACTTCTTAATTTTACCTTTATCACTAAATAGTGCTACTAAGGTCTTGGTGCCCCCAATATCAACCGCCCCAATCATGTACATAAGTTTATCACAGAGTTGGTTGTTAAGGCTTTGACTAACAGATAAATAACAGATATAATGTAATTAAGTCTGGCGGGGAAACGGTCTACGGGCTGCCGCAGAAACAAGGAGGCATTTTTAATATGCCAAAATCAAGTACTGTCACTATGGATGACCTGTTAGCTGGAAGTGACATTAAACAATTAAATTCCGGCGACGTCATCGAGGGCATCGTTTATGATGTCCGTAAACACGAAGTTTGGGTTGACCTTGGCGCCAACGGAATTGGCGTGATTATGCGCCGCGAAGTCGCTGGTGGTTCGCCCTTAGAAGTTGGTCAACCGGTTGTTACCAGCGTGGTGGACCCGGAAATGGACGAGGGTCATGCCTTATTGAGTATGCGCCGAGCTGCTAAAGACCGAGGCTGGGATGAGCTGCAACGAGTCTTTGACGACCAAGAGATTATTGATATTTCACCTTATGACGCCAACCGAGGTGGACTACTAGTGGAACTGGAAGGCATTCGCGGCTTTTTACCGGTGTCACAATTGGCGGCTGGTCATTACCCA
This sequence comes from Saccharimonadales bacterium (SeqCode), assembly GCA_035480035.1. GTDB lineage: Bacteria > Patescibacteriota > Saccharimonadia > Saccharimonadales > OMJO01 > DATIID01. The sequence goes on from DATIID010000001.1 coordinate 23,657, forward strand.
AGGGTATCCGGTGCTGACAAAGATGAGATATTACAAAAACTCAATCAGCTAACTAATAAAACCCTCCGAGTTCGCATTCTGGACCTCAGCCGTAAGGACAATAAGCTAATTTTCTCCGAGAAAGAAGCTGTTAAAGACGACATGCAGGCTCGCTTTAGCGAACTTAAGGTTGGTGATGCTGTTGAAGGGGTTGTGACTGGCGTAATTGATTTTGGCGCCTTTGTTAATGTCGATGGTATTGAAGGTTTGATTCATATCTCCGAAATATCTTGGGAGCGAGTTGAAAATCCACGCGACTACGTTAAAACTGGCGAAACCATCAAAGCTAAGATTATTGCTATCGACAAAGACCGTTTAAGTTTGAGCCTAAAGCAAATGACTGAAGATCCATGGCTTCACGAAGTTAAAGCCTTTAACAAAGATGATATTGTTGAGGGGAAAGTGACTCGCATTACGCCTTTTGGAGCCTTTGTCCAGCTTAGCCCAGCCGTTGAAGCGCTAGTTCATGTGTCAGAAATGGGCGACCAGGATAGCATTGACCCAGAAAAGATTTTCCAACTTAACGAGAAGAAGAAATTTAAAGTTTTGGATATCGACACTGAAGGTCGCAAGATAGCGCTTACCTTAAAAGAAGCTAAACCCAAAAAGAGCACGAAATAAGATGTAACGACATTGATCTGTCAGAAAGGAGACCACGGTCATGAGCAACACCATCGAAATCGAAGACAGTATCACCGTGGGAAACCTAGCGGAACAGCTGTCGATACCAGTGACTAAACTGATTACCGAGTTGATGAAAAACGGGGTGTTGGCAACTGTTAATGAGAAGATTGATTTTGATACAGCCCAGATTATTGTCGGTGAACTTGATCTGGACACCACAGTAACTAAAAAAGAGGCCGAAGCCACGCCAGCCCGTCAAAAACGTGTCGCCAGCGACAAAGCCGAGCCGCGTCCACCGGTAGTGGCAGTTATGGGTCATGTCGATCATGGTAAAACCAGTTTGCTAGACGCTATCCGCGGTGCCGCGGTGGTCAAGGGTGAAGCCGGTGGTATTACCCAACATATCTCGGCTTATCAGGTTGAACATGGTGGACGCTTGATTACTTTTCTTGATACACCTGGCCATGAAGCCTTCGCTGCCCTAAGGGAACACGGTGCCCAGTTAACTGACTTAGTAATTATTGTTGTAGCGGCCGATGACAGCGTTAAACCCCAGACAATTGAAGCAATTAGATTTGCCCGACAAGCTGGTGTCAAGATGGTAGTAGCCATTAATAAGATTGATAAAGAAGGCGCTGACATTAATCGGGTTAAACAAGAGTTGTCAGATCAAAACTTGTTAATTGAAGAGTGGGGTGGTGACACTGTAGTAGTCGAGGTTTCAGCTAAAACCAATAAAGGTATCACGGAATTGCTTGATATGGTACTCCTAGTAGCTGATGTCGAGGACTTACGGGCTGATGTCGATGTGCCGGCTAGCGGTTTAGTTATCGAATCCCATATGGAACAGGGACGCGGTCCGGTGGCCATCGCACTTGTTGAAGCCGGCCAGTTAAAAACTGGTGATTTTATCGTGGCTGGCGGTACTTACGCGCGGGTTCGTAATCTGGAATCAACAGATGGCAAAGTTCTAAAGGTAGCACCGCCATCAACCCCGGCCGTTATTACTGGCTTCAAGTCACTACCAGCCTTTGGTGATGAATTCTACGCTGTTAGCAACGAAAAAACTGCTCGATTAGAAGCCGCTAAAGTTAGTACGGCTCGTCAAGGTGATGGCAATAAACTAGATATTAACAGTGGTGAGCTAATCCGAATGATTAATCGTTCCAATCGATTAACTGAACTTAACGTTATCATTAAAGCTGACGTACAGGGCTCGCTGACCTCCGTTGTCGACAGTCTAAAAACGCTTGATACCGAAGAAGTGGCGGTGCGTATTGTGGGTTCTGGTATCGGTGCAATTACTGAGAATGATGCTCATCTGGCCAGCACCAGTGACGCAATCATCTATGGTTTTAACATCAGCTTGCCAAGTAATATTAAACAGCTCGCCAATCGCGACAAACTCAAAATTCGTCTGTTTAAGGTCATCTATGAGCTACTTGACGATGCTAAAGCGGAACTTACCAAACTGTTAGCACCAGAAGTGGTTGAAACCGAACTCGGTCGCTTGCTTGTCAAAGGTATTTTCAATACCACTAAAACAGAGGTTATTTGTGGTGGTGAGGTCACCAAGGGCAAACTTAGCCTACCAGCTTTAGCTAAAGTGATGCGCGGCAATGACCAAATAGCCGAAGTCGAGGTGACTGGGCTGAAGCGTGGTCCTCAAGAGACAAAAGAAGTGGTGGAGGGTGAAATGTGCGGATTATCGTTTAAGTCATCTAGCCGAGTTGATCTACAGATTGACGACCGTCTGGAGTTGTTCCGACGCCAATTAGTTGAACGAACCCTATAATTATGATATAAATTGCTTAGTCATGCCTGAGCAAGCACCCCATTTAAATGAGATTGGAGAGCCAGATAATCAGTCAATTAGTGGCGAGTTAATGGTGCCGCACGAATACGATCAGATTAATGATGACAAACGGCGTCTAGAGAAGTGGCAATTCCGCAAATCATGGGCTAAATTGTTCGGCGGAATCGCTAACAAAGAAGAGGTTGGCGATCTTAGTTGGTATACAAAGGCCAAAGCGGCTGAATCTGATGACATGCATTTACCTAATGAGGCCGAGTTAGTTAGTGAACCAATTGAAAAATTATATGAACTCAGACAAGAAGTTAAGGATAAGCCACCAGTCAATTTGCCTGAGACTAAGTCTGCCACCCCCGTTGGCAAGGTGATGGCAGAAGCAATTTCTAAACGCCAAGCGAACCTGCCAAGCGATCTGTCGACTAGTGAGAGCCTCCATCGAACCATTCAACAACAACGTACAGCCAGTACTCAAATCAGCTCGCTATACAAGCAAGCTGTCATCTACGGTTTAGTCGGCGCAACTGTACTGCTAGGCCTAATGACGCTGTTTGCTATCTTAAAGCGTTAGAATTCTCATATCTTGAATTAAAGTGTTATATATGATATTATATGGATAACCTAGCGGTGGAGTTTTAACTAAAGTTATGATTAGCGAACGATTAGCCTGCCAAGTTGATGAAACCTACGCTTCAAGACCAATTGATGAGTTGGTTTCAGCTAGTTCAATTACCGATGATAGAACCGAACAAATCCGATTGGAAGCGGCTATTAACCAACGAATGATCGAACATGCCATCAGAGTGGCTGATAGTCATCGTCTATCGCTTTTAAATAGTGTAGTTGAGCTGGATGAAGCCCGTGAAGCATATCACCGAGCTCGGCTACGAACTGATGAAAAACTATCTCATAGTCAAGTTGATGGTAATAAAACAACAGATAATGTTATTTTCTTACCAGTTCAACCTCTAAATGAAGCTGAATCGATTGATGATAAACCTGAGCCAACGGCTATTTTATTCGACCAAGAAGCGCCAGAACTTGGTGAGCCCGAGCGACTTTCACCCCTAAAACGAGCTGTTTTAAAATCTAGAAGTGCCGTCAAAGATTGGCTCGATAAACCCGGCTTCGAAGTGTCCATACCAGTCAGAACTAACGCACCACTAACAATACCGGTGCCAGCTAAAACCAAGCCAGGTTTTGAATTACCGGTTCCGACCGTAAGTTTTAATTGGCAAAAGTTTCAACTGCAACCGGATCCAATTGCAACCGAAACAGTTCCATCCAACTCCGAGCCGAATGTCACTACATTGCCGGAGCGCACATCACCTTGGCAAGGTATAAAAGACGCCACCAAAGACGTTGTTATCAAAGCGCCCCAGTCTTTTAGGCGGGCCAGCGCTTGGGCTGGCCAGAAACTGGTTATTGGGAAGGATGCAGTAAAAGACAGATTAAATGGGATACGAGATTATATAGCCGGTATCGAAACTGATCACGAGAAATTTGCTCGCGTGGCTATTGGGGTTGGGGCAGTGGCCATGGCTGGCGCCTCGGTTTACGCGCTTAATAAGGGTCTTCATCTTGATCATTACTTAGGGCGCATACTAGATAGCGGTGCCAAACCTTTCTCTGAATTGAAACCAAAAGCTATCCACCCGGGCATCGTCGAACATGTTAAGCCGAAAACTACTAAATTACCGAATATACCGAAATATATAAACCCGCTTCATCCGGTTCGCCCCCCAGTAGTTAAGCCACCCACGGCCATCATAGCTAAACAATATCAGTACCCGTGGGATTGGGCTGAGGCAGCCGGCGGTCGAGGCCACGGCTCACAGCTACTCACAGATTTAGGGCACAAGGCCCAACTAGCTGGTCATAATGTGACTTGGCACGGTCAGTGGCTAGAGGTTGACGGCAAATCTGACACTACCAGCGTTATCAAAGTTCTTGGCCGATTTAATCATTAATTTTTTAAGCTAAAGTGCTAAAATAGAGCTCACTAGGGATTAAGATGTTTAAACTGGACAACAATTTATTAGAAGAACTGGGGCTTGGTGCCTTACCGCCGGAAGAGAAGAATAAGATGCTTAGCCATATCTATGAGACGCTGGAGATGCGAGTCGGCATGAAACTAGCCGAACAGATGACTAATGAGCAACTTGATGAGTTCGAGAGCTATATTGATAAGAATGATGAGCCCGGCGCTTTGAAGTGGCTAGAAACTAACTTCCCAGGCTATAAACAAGTCGTCGCCGATGAATTAGAACGGTTAAAAACCGAAATCAAAGCTACCGCTCCACAAATTATGGCAGCTACCCTTGGCCAGCCACCAGCGGCCGCTTAAAGTTGCCGGCTATAACCGGCTAGAAAGGCTTTGGCGGGCATTTCGTTTTTGCCAGCTGGTTTGAGACGTTCGATAACCAATAAGCCATCACCGGTTTGAACAGCTAAGAGTTTATTATCGGTGATAATTTGACCCGGTTGACTCTCTGAACTTTGGTTTGAACTCCTGGCTTTAGTAATAATTACTTCTTTGCCACCTAGAGAAGTGTAGCTCTTTGGCCATTGTTTGAAAGCCTTAACTTGGCGCTCCAGCTCAACTGCCGGTTTGGTCCAATCAATCAAACCATCTTCTTTGGTGAGCTTGCGCGAGTAAGTCACTCGATCGGGGTGAGGCTGATTGTGTGGTTTGACCTGGCCACTGATATAACGGGGTAAATAATCTTTCAGCAACTGATCGCTTAGCTCAATTAATCGTTTGGTCAAACTATCGATGTCATCATCAGGCTGGATGTGGAGTACTTTTTGAGTAATCAATTGGCCAGTATCCAAATTTTCATCAATTAACATCAAACTAACACCGGTTTTCGACTGGCCACTCAATAGAGCAAAGGTGATTGGATCAGCCCCGCGCCACTGGGGAAGCAGTGAAAAGTGGCTATTTACGATACCAAGTGGGAAATAGTCGATCAAATCCTTAGGCACAATCACACCATAATCAATCACCACGCCAATTTGACTCTTAACTGGCTTGGTTTTAAACAAATCTGACAACTGTTGCTTATTTTGGGCAATTAATACCTTAAACTTTTTAGCTTTAGCCAGTTTTAACACCGGAAATTCTTCTTTATGGTGCTCCGGTTGGGGCTTTGTCACCACCGCCTCGATGGTAAAATTTTGGCTAAGTGATTCAAGAGCTGTAGCGGCTACCGGACCGCTACCAAAAAACACGATTGAAATCATGGCCAAAGTACCTTATTGTCTTTGACGTCTTTGTCGTAATCCAGTTTTTCCAGATTACCATCAGCATTCAAGATGTAAAAGGCTTCCGGGTCGTCTTTGATATGGTCAATGAATAATATGCCATTAGTGTGGTCCGCCTCATGCTGAATTATCCGAGCTAGCTCGCCCTTAACTTTCATGGTGAACGTTTTGCCATCAAGGTCTTGGGCTTTAATGCGGATCGCGTCGCGCCTCGGTACCATGCCGTAAATATCCTGTACGCTCAGACAACCTTCGTACTCGCTGGTGATTTTACCTTCGTACTTGGTAATTTCTGGATTGATAAACGCAATGAATGTAGCTTTCGATTGATTAGTCGTATCACGGACAATAAAAATGCGCAGCAACTGATTAATCTGAATGGCCGCCAGACCGACGGTAATTTCGTGCTTGCGCGAATCTTCCCAATCCAAGGTGGCGGCTTTCATATTCTCAACCAACTTCTTAATCTCAGGTGTAATCAAACCAACCCGACGGGATCGTTGCCGCAAATTGGCATTCGGCAAAGTGATAATATCTTCTTTTTTCATAACAGTTAACAAGATTATAACCAATAAACCCTTTAGCTAAAACCTTAGAGCAGGTGAATTGGATCAATGTCGTAACTCAGATTAGTCGGTAGATTAGTAATTATGGCTGTCAAATGATGGCGACGAGAAGTTTTAACAATTAACTGCCAAGTATAGCGGCCACGAGCTTTTTCGCTGAAAGCCGGGCTGGGACCGATAATCTCGACACTTTTGTTTGTCGATAAACTATCAAGCAAATCTTGGATAGCCGTTTTAGCTCGAGTTTGAGTTGACCGGCTGGCGCTGATTTTTAAAAGGTAGCAAAACGGCGGAAAGTTAAATAATTGGCGTTCTTTGATCTGATCAGCGTAAAACGCTTGATAATTTTTAGTCAAAGCTTGGCCAATTAAAGCCGAGTTTGGATGGTAGGTTTGGACAATGATATTAGCCCCGCGGTGGCCACGACCGACCCGGCCGATCACCTGATTTAACATTTGATAGGTCCGTTCGGCGGCCGTGTAATCCGGAAAATTCAGGCTGGTGTCCGCTAGCACCACACCTACCACTGATAGTTTTGGTAGGTCAAGGCCCTTGCCAAGCATTTGCGTGCCGACCAAAATATCGACCTCGCCGTCGATAACCGATTGATAATTAGTTTCCAATCGCTCACTCTTTTTCAAATCACTATCAAAACGTTTAACTCGGGCCTTTGGGAATAAGCGCTTCAGCTCATCAACTATGGTCTTGGTTCCGGCTTGTTTAAAGACAATGTCGGTCGAATTACAGACTGGACAATTTGATAGGGTTGGTTCGGTGTGGCCGCAGGTATGGCAAATCATTTGATGGCTATCACCGTGGTAAGTTAGTGGCAGGTCACAACGCGGGCAAAGGGCTTGCCAACCGCATTGACTACATAAAACCACCCGAGCAGTGCCACGGCGATTCAGAAATAAAAGAACTTGTTCACCTTGTTTCAAAGCTGTTTGCGTCGTTTCTAACAACTGGTCGCTTAGCCACTGACTACGGCTAAACTGGTCTCGCTGCTTAAGGTCGACTATTTGTACTAATTGCTTATGATCAGTCTTGATAGCTAATTCAGTCATGGTAATAATCGGCAATTGGTTTTGCTTAAAGATGAAATAATCGGCAATTGGCGGTGTAGCGCTGCCGAGTATCAGCTTAGCTTGATGAAGCTCAGCCAGTTTACCAGCTACTCGAGAAGTCAAATAATAGGGTGCTTGTTCCTGTTTGTAAGCATTATCATGGAACTCATCAACTACGATTAGGCCAATTTGGTTTAATGGCGAGAAAAGAGCTGAGCGGGGCCCAATCACTACCGCCGGCTGGTCTAGGCTAGCTAACTTAAGCCAAATTTGCTGTCGTTGCTTAGACGACAAACCAGAATGTAAAATATAAACCCGATTGCTAAATACCTCTTTAAAACTATTGGCTAGTTGTGACGTTAGGCCGATTTCTGGAGTTAGCATGATAACCGATTGGTTGGACGCCAAGCTTTTCTTAGCCAATTCTAAATAGATTCGAGTTTTACCAACGCCAGTATCACCATGAAGTAGCACACTTCGCTTCGGGCTACTAGCAATAACTTTGAGAGCACTAGTCTGATCTGGAGTCAGTTTCGGCAGTTTTACGCTAGCTGGCTCTTGAGCCATCAATAATTCATCCGATTTAGACTTGGTTTGCAGGTATGATGGCGCAAACAAACTAGTTATCAAGCCAGACGGTGAAGGGTAGTATTGATTCAGCCAACCAATTAGGTTAATGCTTGGAGAGTTAATAGCGCCTACGCAGATTATTCGACTAATTGGCTTGGTTCTAAACTTTGGCTGCGCCGTCGATTTTAATATAATTCCAAGCGTCAATTTTTTTTGCAATTCAACTTCAACAACCGTGCCAACTGTGAGCTTTTCGGCTGAAGAATAGGTCAATGGTTCAGCCTTATGGTACTGCTGAGATGCTATCAAAACCTCATAAAACATAAGTCTATTATAGGTTTATTTACAAAATGTGTTGATTAGTTTTTAAGCGTCCCGTATACTTTACGTTGTTCTAATAACAATAAAGTAGCTTATGTTAGATGTATTTATCACTTCCCGAGTCCGACGCAAAATCATTGTAGTCTATGCAAAGTATCCGGATTTCAAAACTCACGTCCGTGGTTTAGCTAAGCTTATTAAAGAGGACGCTGGCAATATTCAACGTGAACTTAAGCGACTTGAAAAGATTGGTTTCTTGATTTCTGAACGCCAAGGCAACACTAAGATTTACCATACCAATAAACACTTCGCCATCTTTAAAGAACTGCAAAGTATAGTGTTGAAATCACAACGTATTACGCAAAAACGCCAAACCCCAACCTCAAATTCGCTTTAGAAGGTTGTGTTTTGGCCTCTGTTAAGGTAAAATTATAGTAATGATACAAGTTACCCGAAAAGATTCTAAAGAATCACTTGAAAATTTACTGCGTCGATTCGGTCGCAAAGTTCAGCAATCCGGTGTTCTCAATAATGTTAAGCAAGTTCAACATTTTGAAAAACCGATTAGCAAACGTGAGCGCCGTAAAAAGGCAATCATTCGACGTGAGCGTAAGAGCATTAAGCTCAAAAAGATGAAGCTTGGCCAACAGTAGTATAAAAATTAATTTATCTGTTACAATTTAGCCAAGATGAGTTTGAAAGAACAGATTGAAGCTGATCTCAAAACGGCTATGCTGGCCGGTGATAAGACGCTAGTTACAACCATTAGAGGTCTTAAAAGTGCTATTTTAAATGAAGAAATTGCCAAGGACAGCCGTGAACAAGGTTTGTCCGATCCTGAAGTCATTAGCGTCTTGAATAAAGAAGCTAAAAAGCGCCAAGACAGCGCTGATATGTATAAACAAGGTGGTGCGACTGAGCGCGAACAGGCAGAATTAGCCGAAAAGATGGTCATTGAAAAATATTTGCCCCGTCCAATGAGTGATGATCAACTTAACCAATTGATTGATAAGTCCATTGAGGCAGCTGGTGGCCTTAGCCCTCAAACAATGGGCAAAATTATCGGCAGCGTCAAACAACAGTCTGATGGTCAAGCTGATGGTGGCCGGATAGCCACTGCCATCAAAGCGAGGCTTGAGCCATGATCATATTTATGGGGGTGGCCGGCTCTGGTAAAAGTCTGCAAGGTAAAATGCTAGCTGATGAACACGGCCTACCTTGGTTATCGACCGGTGAGTTTTTGCGTATGTTAATTAGTGGTCGCCGCCGTAAAGAAATGCTTGAAGGCAAACTATTAGACGATCACGAAATTATTACGTTAATCCAGAAGATTCTCGGTATCATTGATTCTCAGCAGGAATTTGTACTTGATGGTTTCCCGCGTACGCCGGCCCAAGCTGATTGGCTACTTAATCAGGTTAAGCATAAGCAATTAAAGATTACCAAAGTGGTTAATTTGCAGGCTAAACCGGAAATTGTCCGTCAGCGCCTGATAGATCGCGGCAGGCAAGACGACTACAACGAAGCGATTGATGAGCGCTTCAAAGAATATCAAGAAACAATTTTGCCAATCGTCGAAGAATTTAAAGACTATGGTATCGAAATAGTTGACATCGACGGTGGACAGTCACTCCAAGCTGTTCACGACCAAATTGCTGAAGCCCTGGCGCTCAATTAAAAATGGCTATCTCGATTAAAACACCTGATGAAATTGCCGTGATGCGTCGTAGTGGCTGGATGCTAGCAACCGTTCTGGATAAACTAGCGAGACAGACTTATCCCGGCCGTACACCCAAAGACATGGCAGAAATTGCACGACTGGAACTAAAAAAACTCGGTGGCCAGCCGGCTTTTTTAGGCTTTCATGGTTTTCCTGACGTTATCTGTATCTCGGTTAATAGCCAGGTTCAACACACTATACCGACAAATAAACCGATGAATGAGGGCGACGTTGTTAACTATGACTTCGGTGTGAAATATAAAAACATGGTTACTGATGGCGGTATTAGCCTATGTGTTGGTAACCACCCAAGTGACGCCGCCGCCCGATTACTCGACGGTACTCGCCGGGCGCTTGACAGTGGTTTGAGTAAAGTCAAAGCTGGCAATCGGGTCGGTGATATCTCGGCTGCCATTGAAGCCACCCTTAACAAATACCGACTCGGTATTGTCCGCGAACTGGTTGGCCATGGCGTCGGGCACCAACTTCATGAAGATCCGGAGATTCCTAATTATGGTCGAGCCGGTACCGGGCCACATCTAGAAGCCGGTATGACAATTGCTATCGAACCAATTTCTACCCTGGGGCGCGATGACATTGTCGGCGACCCTGATGGTTGGACAATTTGGACCAAAGATGGCAGTTGGTCAGCCCAGTTTGAGCATACGGTTTTAGTAACTAATGATGGCTTTGAAATCCTAACTCAACTTTAAAGCCTACTTAAAAGATTTGCTTTATACCCACAAAACTTGCGAGCTATCTAGGATAAGCGCTATACTGCGTCCATGCGCGAACAATCGCAAAGCCACTACTTTGGCCTAGATATTGGTACCTCAACTGTCCGTTGCGTTATTGGATCATCTAGTAACGAAATTGGCGGGAATTTATCAATTATCGGACACGGCAGTGCCCCGAACATGGGTATGCGTAAGGGTATTATTGTCCATGTTGATGATGTGGTTGAGGCGGTTGTGGCGGCCTTAACTGAGGCTGAACGGGTATCTGGCATCCATGTGCCTAAAGCCACCGTTAACATTAATGGTTCACATATTGTTGGCATGAACTCGCGTGGCGTAATTGCCATTAGTGCGGCTAACCGCGAAATTGACAATAATGACCGACTACGGGTAGAAGAAGCTGCTACCATTATTCAAATTCCACCTAACCGCGAAATTATTCAAGTCTTTGCCAAGAATTATCGCCTCGATGGCCAAGATAACATTAAGGACCCAGTTGGCATGCATGGCGTTCGTCTAGAAGTTGATACCCATATTGTCACTGCGGCTTCGCCAAACCTAAGAAATCTTGATATGGTGTTGGAGAAATCACGAATTACACCGAATCACCACACCGTAGCCAGTCTAGCCTCGGCTGAAGCTGTACTTAATCGACAACAAAAGGAATCCGGCACATTACTACTAGATATTGGTGCTGGTACCACTAATATGGTCGTGGTCGAAGATGGTGAAATCCAGCATGTCGCTGTCATCCCAGTTGGCGGCATTAACATCACCAATGATTTAGCGATTGGCCTCAAGACTGATCTAGATATAGCCGAAATGGTTAAACTGGAGCACGCTGCCCTAGCCAGTGAAGCTAATAAAAAGGCCCGGGTCAGCGTTCAATACGACAACCGATCCCATCATTTTGACGCCTCAGAAATTGAAATGATTGTCGAAGCCCGAATTGACGAACTACTCGAACTAGTTGACAAGGAGCTGAAGCGTATCCAACGCTCGCGCAAGCTGCCTGGTGGTATCGTCCTTGTTGGTGGCACCGCAAATTTGCCTGGCCTAGCTGAATTTACCAAAGATAAACTCCAGTTAGCGGCTCGTGTCGGTCACTTACAACCGTTGGATGGGCTAGTTGACACCGTTGAAGATCCTGCCTATACCACAGCCGTCGGTTTAATGATCTTGGACATGTTATTGATACCGTCGGCTCACTCTAGATCGATTGTTCCTAACGATTCGGTCTTTGGCATGATTGATGGACTCTTCAAACGATTCAAACGTTGACAACTAGGCAATTGTGTAACACTGGTAGTTACGGTATAATCCTGTCATGACAAAAGCTAAGGGAGAGGTTTTATAATATGCCCCAAGTCGAACCAGTCATTGAGACATTTGCTCGAATTAAAGTAATTGGTGTTGGCGGTGCCGGTGGGGCAGCCATTAACCGAATGGTTGAAGCTGGTGTGGAGGGTGTCGAATTCGTGGCCATTAACACCGACGCACAGGCCTTACATCACTCCAAAGCTCAAACCAAAGTCCATATTGGTAGTGATACTACTCGTGGGCTAGGCGCCGGTGCTGAACCTAAAGTTGGCCAAAAAGCTGCCGAAGAGTCAATTGAAGATATTAAGAAAGCCGTTCAAGGTGCTGACATGGCTTTTATTACCATTGGCGGTGGTGGCGGCACCGGTAGTGGGGCTGGTCACATTGTGGCTAAACTGGCCAGTGAATCTGGCTCGTTGGTAATTGGCTTTGCCACCAAGCCATTTGCTTTTGAAGGTGAGAAGCGGCGCCGCAATGCTGAAATAGCAATTGATAACCTTCGTAAAACTGTTGACACCTTGATTATCATTCCAAATGACCGCTTACTTCAGACAATTGACCGCCAAACGCCATTACTGGAAGCTTTCAAAGTAGCTGATGATGTTCTACGTCAAGGTGTTCAGGGCATTTCTGATCTGATCACCGTTCACGGTTTGATTAACCTTGATTTTGCTGATGTTAAGACGGTTATGAAAGATGCCGGCTCAGCATTGATGGGCATTGGCCGAGCGACTGGCGAAAATCGAGCTATTCAAGCCGCCCAGCAAGCTGTCGACTCACCGCTACTTGAAGTTTCAATAGATGGTGCCCGAGGCATTTTGTTCAACGTCATCGGTGGACACGATATGACTATGCACGAAATTAACACCGCCGCCGAAACAATTACATCAGCTGCTGACCCTGACGCTAATATTATTTTTGGGGCGACTATCAATCCAGATCTAGAAGGCGAGTTGATAATTACCGTGGTTGCTACCGGTTTTGATGATTCATATTTTGCTAATCGCCAGAAAGTCGTCAGTCCGGCACTTGATCTGGAAGATAGCAAGCCCGAAGACGAAACTGTCATGAAAGAGATGGACATGGAACTCAAGGACGAACAGCCCGAAGACGATTTTCATAAGGATACTCCAATGCCCAACATCTGGACGCTAGACAATGACGACCACGAGGACAAGGACGACAAATCTGATGATGACCCTGATAGCGATAAAAAGTCTAAGTCCAAGAAAGATAGTTCCAAATCAACTTCAATTGGCGATTGGAACGACGATGATGAGTTCGAAAAACCATCTTTTTTGCGCAGATTAAAAAACCGAAAAAACAAGTCCTCTAGTGACGATGACTCTGATAACAGCGAGTAAATAATACAGCATTATTTTACTTGCAAAACGCTATTTATAGCGCTAACATAAGATTTATAGACGCTATATATAGTTTTTAATATAAGGTGTCAGTACGTTCAAATTGAACAAATATCTGGAACAATGGCGTTTTTAGATCATGGTTTCAGGTAAAAGGAAGGGGTGCACTATGAAATGCAGCCGATGCAAAAGTGACGATACCAAGGTGATCGAATCACGCGATGTAACTGATGGTGATGCCATTCGTCGTCGACGTGAGTGTGTAGTCTGCCAACACCGTTTTACGACTTATGAACGAGTCGAACGGCCACAGATAATTGTTATCAAGAATAACGGCACACGAGAACTGTTTGATCGTAGCAAGCTATTAGCCGGATTATATCGGGCCAGTGAAAAGACACCGGTCACCAGCTTACAGCTAGAACGTCTGGTCGCTGATATCGAGCAAGAACTTCAAGCACAAGGTGAGTCGGAAGTTCCAAGTAAGACAATCGGTGACATGGTCATGAAGCAACTCGCCAACCTCAATGAAGTCGCCTATGTCCGGTTTGCCAGCGTTTATCGCCGGTTCAAGGACATTGCCGGTTTCGAGCGCGAATTACTCCAGATCAAAGAAAGAAAAAGCACAGCTGTCAAAGTTTAGGGGCTTTGACGGCTCCCTTAAGAACTTATATTATTAAGATATTGAGTTTTTAAGGGAGCCAGGCGGGGGTTAAGAGAGACTAAACCCTGCGACTCTAAACAAAAATCATTAACAAAATAACAATTTAAAGTGAGGGAATTATGGCACAAACAACCATATTGGGGCACAGGCGCCTATTGACGCCCAATAAGAGCAAAGGTTACGACCAACTAAAGTGGGTTAAACGTGACTCTCTAATTGTTAACCCTTTAACAAGTCAACCAGTTTTCGAGCAAAAGGATGTGGAGTTTCCCGATGACTGGTCCTTAAACGCCATTAACATTGTGGCGCAGAAATACTTTACCGGTACACCTGGTACAGCCGAACGTGAAAAATCTCTGAAAGATTTAATTGATCGGGTCGCTGATACGATTACACGACAGGGTGTGCAAGAAGGCTACTTCGAAGACCAAGCCGAGGCTGACGACTACCGCGAGGAAATGAAGTATATCTTGGCTACCCAACGGGCGGCCTTTAATTCGCCGGTTTGGTTTAATATTGGTGCACCGGAACGATCTCAACAGGCCAGCGCTTGTTTCATTTTGGCCGTTGAGGACACCATGCCAGCGATTTTGAACTGGTACAAAGAAGAAGGCATGATCTTTAAGGGTGGCTCCGGTTCCGGGATTAATCTGAGTACACTACGTTCATCAGTCGAACCATTAGGTAAAAGTGCCGGTACGGCCTCTGGCCCATTAAGCTTTATGCGGGGCGCCGACGCCAGTGCTGGCGCCATTAAAAGTGGTGGCAAAACCCGGCGGGCGGCCAAAATGGTCATTTTAAATGCTGATCATCCAGATGTTGAAGATTTTATCTGGTGTAAAGCTCGCGAGGAACGCAAAGCACGAGTCCTACGCGATGCTGGCTTTGATGTTGATCTAGACGGCCGTGATTGGTACTGCTTGCAATATCAAAACGCCAATAACTCTGTTCGTGTAACTGACGAATTCATGGAAGCTGTAGTTAACGATGACGACTGGGAAATGCGAGCTGTTAAAACCGGCAAACCAGTTAATACTGTTAAAGCCCGTGATATTTTCCGGCAAATTGCCGAAGCCGCATGGGAATGTGCCGATCCGGGTATGCAATTCGACACCACCATCAATCACTGGCACACTACGCCAGTAGCTGGCCGAATTAACGCCTCCAACCCCTGTAGCGAGTACATGCACCTGGATAACTCTGCTTGCAACTTAGCTTCCATCAATCTGCTTAAATATTTGAAAGACGATGGCAGTTTTGATGTGGAGAGCTTCAAACACACCGTTGAGGTTATCTTTACGGCTCAGGAAATTTTGGTTGGCTACAGTGAATATCCAACTGAGAGTATTACCAAAAACGCTAAAGCTTACCGCGAATTAGGTCTTGGCTACGCTAATCTAGGCGCTCTATTAATGGCTCAAGGTTTGCCATATGACTCCAATGAGGGTCGGGCTCAAGCCGCTGCCATTACTGCTCTAATGACTGGTCACGCTTATGCTACAAGCGCACGGCTGGCTCGCCGAGTTGGTCCGTTTGCGGGTTTCCACAAAGATCGTGAGGGTATGCTGAAGGTGCTTAAACAACACCGTGAACAAGTGTCTAAAATCGACCCCAGTGTTGTCTCAGAAGACTTGCTTAACTCAGCGGCTACAGCTTGGGATGAAGCTGTCGAGCTCGGCGAACTTTACGGTGTTCGTAACTCACAGGCCAGCGTCTTGGCGCCTACTGGCACCATCGGTTTAATGATGGACTGTGACACGACCGGTATTGAACCGGATCTTGGATTGGTTAAATTCAAGAAGTTAGTCGGTGGCGGTACTATGAATATTGTCAACCAAACTGTACCGCGAGCGCTTAAAGCGTTGGGCTACACCAAGCCTCAAGTTGACGCTATCGTTAAGTACATTGACACCGAGAAAACCATCGTCGGTGCGCCGAAGCTTAAGCCGGAACACTTACCAGTCTTTGCTTGCTCGATGGGCGACAACGCCATTCACTACATGGGTCATGTCAAAATGATGTCAGCAGTACAACCTTTTATATCAGGAGCAATCAGTAAAACTGTTAACATGCCAGAAGAAGTCACTGTTGAAGAAGTAGAGCAGTTACACATGGAGTCCTGGAAGCTCGGTCTTAAGGCAGTAGCTATCTATCGCGACAACTGTAAAGTCGCTCAGCCATTATCAATGGCTAAAAAGGGCGGCGATCAAAACAATGAGACTTTGACACCGGAAACCATTAACGACCGTATCATTGTTAAGGGTGCTGTTAGACGCGAATTGCCAAAGATGAGGCTGTCTAAAACTTTCTCGTTTAGGGTTGCCGACAGCCATGGCTACGTAACAGTTGGAGAATTTGACGATGGTACACCGGGTGAACTGTTCATCAACATCGCCAAGCAAGGCTCAACCTTACGCGGTATTATGGATGCCTTTGCTATAAGTGTTAGCCATGGTCTACAGTTTGGCGTACCACTCAAGGATTACGTCAAATCGTTCACCAGTATGTCGTTCGCACCATCGGGTATTACTGACGACACCGAAATTCGGACTGCTTCATCACTGGTTGACTACATGTTTAGACGTTTAGCTCTGACCTACTTGAGTTTTGACGATCGTTTAGAACTTGGTCTGGCTTCGATTGACGATATGCCAATCGAACAGACTAGTCTGTTAGACGAGCCGGCTGCTCCAACTATTCTAATGGCTCAAACTGAGCCAACCCCAACGATTACTGCAACCGTAAATGAACCAGTTGAAGAACCAATCGCTAAAGCTCAACCAGCTCAAGCTAAGAAACCGGTCGCTGTAGCCGACAACACTGCACCGCTGTGTTACAACTGTGGTAACCAAACTCAACGAGCCGGCAGTTGCTATGTCTGTAGCTCCTGCGGTTCCACCACCGGCTGTAGCTAATGCCAGACGGTCCAGGCCTAGCTGAATTAGAAGTTAGTTTACAGACTGAACTTGAAATAAGCGCTCATCCACCACCATTTCTAATCGGTGAAGAAGATAAGTTAAATGCCTGGTGGCGCAGTCGAAATATTAAAGTTTTACAGCTTTGGCTTGATTACGTCAGAGCTAGAGAAGCTAGTGGCGAAAGTTATAGTTACGAACTAGGCGAGCCATTAATGGTCGGCCCAACGCCTAAATTTGACGCTGAAGAAATTGAACCAAAGTCTAGTTTTCTATAATTTCGTTAACCGAGGCTTATGCTAAACTGTTAGCTATGAAAGCGGTTGTGCTTTACCATCCAAATTCCGACCATGCCCGAATAGTTGAAGATTACTCTATTGACTTCAAGAAAAACAAGAATCATGAGCTAAAGCCACTAAGCTTAGAGACACCAGAGGGCAGTGAAACTGCCAAGCTTTACGACATTCTCAGTTATCCGGCAATCTTAGTCACCCAAAATGACGGCCAACTGATTAAAGATTGGCAGGGCTTGCCATTGCCACTGATGGACGAAGTAGCAGCTTACGCCGCTTAGTTGCCAATGCTCACTATCTGTTTTAAACTTAACTTTTAAGAGGTAATAAACGTGAAGTTTAAGTCTGGCACCCGCCGACCAGTTGTCGAATACGAACACGACCTAGTTGAGCACTGGCAAGCCAATAAGACGTTTGAGAAATCGGTTGATTTTCGACCGAAAGATGATGCCTATGTTTTCTATGACGGACCACCGTTTATCACTGGTATACCCCATACCGGTACACTACTATCAAGCGTAGTTAAAGATGCCGTGCCTCGATATTGGACAATGAAAGGTAAACGGGTCGAACGCGTTTGGGGCTGGGATTGCCACGGCCTGCCAGCTGAAGTTTTTACCGAGAAAAAACTCGGCATCACCGATAAGCGCGACATCGGTACCAAAATTAGCATTGAGGAGTATATCAACACTTGTCGAGCTAATATGGTCCAAACTGGCAATGAGTGGGAAGACACAATCGCCCGAATTGGCCGCTGGGTAGATTTTAAGGGTGCCTACAAAACCATGGACAAAGACTACATGGAAAGCATCTGGTGGGCCTTTAAGAGCCTGTATGACGCCGGCAAGATCTATGAAGGTGAGAAAGTGCTTATGTATTGCATTCGCGATGCTACGCCCATTTCTAAAGCCGAGGTGGCTATGGATAATAGCTATGAAGAGGACACCGACCCGTCGGTTTACGTAAAATTCAAGCTGAAAGGTGAAAATGCCTATCTCTTAGCCTGGACAACCACACCTTGGACTTTGCCATCTAACTCGGCCATTGCCGTCCATCAAGATTTGGAATATTCAGAAGTCGAAGTTGATGGTGAGCACCTAATCTTAGCAACAGAACTCCTGAAAGATGCTCTTACGGATGATAAACACCAACCAGTTAAATATAAGGTTGTTCGGAAATTTAAGGGTAAAGAACTAGTCGGTAAATCTTATGAACCGCTGTTTGACACCTATCAAGATCTTGGCGAAAAAGCTTTTAAAGTCTGGCACGCCGACTTCATACATACCGAGGAAGGTACTGGCGTGGCTCACGAATCACCAGCCTATGGTGAAGAGGATTATGAACTAAGCCAGGCCCAAGGTTTCCCATGGGTAATCAATACCGATGAATATGGCATATACACTGAAGGACCTTACAAAGGTCAACAAGTTTGGGAGGTCAACAAGCAGATTGCTAAAGACTTGCATGAGCAGGGCAAGGTCTGGAAGATTAAATACATCACTCACGCTTATCCGCACTGTCATCGATGTGGTACTAAGTTAATTTATCGGGCTCACCCCAGTTGGTTTATGGACATTGGCTCACAAAGACGGCGAATGCTTGAAGAAAATGGTGACATTAACTGGTTTCCAGCTCATATCAAAGAGGGTCGCTTTGCCAATACCGTTATGTCGGCACCGGATTGGAATATTAGCCGCGATCGTTTTTGGGCAACCGCCATGCCCGTCTGGGAAGGCCAAGATGCTAATGGTAAAAAACACATCAAAGTCGTTGGTAGTTACGCCGAACTCAAGGAGTTATCAGGTGTTGAATTAGAAGATTACCATCGACCATGGATAGATGATGTTACATTTACAATAGACAGTGTCAAATATAAGCGAATTGATAAGGTTATGGACGGCTGGTTTGAGTCCGGCTCGATGCCGTTTGCTCAATTCCACTATCCGTTTGAAAACGTTGATAAATTTGAAAATAATTTTCCTGGTGACTTCATTGCCGAGTATGTTGGTCAGGTCAGGGCCTGGTTTTATTACTTGCATGCCGTTAGTGTTGGTTTATTTGATAAAAAATCGTTCAAAAATGTGATTGTAACTGGCACGGTGGCAGGTAATGATGGCCGCAAGATGAGTAAATCGTTTGGCAATTACACCGATCCAAACATCTTGATGGACGAGTATGGTGCCGATGCTTTGCGCTTCTTTATGTTGGCTTCACCGGTACTGAACGGCGAAGACATTGCTCTTCAAGATAAAGACGTGGCCGATATATCGCGTAAACTATCAATGGTTTGGAATATGTTCGACTTTTTTACGCTTTACGCTGAAGTTGATGGCTGGCAGTGGAATGGCAAATTAGACGACCCGAGTGATGACTGTACTAATCCACTTGATCAGTGGATTGTATCTAGGGTCCATCAGCTTAATCAGCATGTTGACAGAGAAATGCAGAATAATAATATTCCACTAGCCATGAGTGAGATATTGCCGTTTATCGACGATGCCTCTAACTGGTATGTTCGCCGTAGCCGCAAACGTTTCTGGAAATCTGACAATGACAACGATAAACAGATGGCTTATCGGACTTTACATTATGTGCTGGTTCAATTAGCTATGGTCATGGCGCCATTTACACCGTTTATGGCCGAAGAGCTGTTTTTAAAATTGACCGATAACCAGCTAAGTGAATCGGTGCACCTGATGGATTGGCCGGAATTTGGCCATATCAATGAAACCTTGATTACTAATATGGCTCATATTCGCCAACTAATCACCATTGGCTTAAGTTTGCGGGCCGAAAAAGCTATAAAAGTTCGCCAACCACTAGCTAAAGCTACATTGCAGTGGACTTACGGTGATTTAGCTCAAGAATTAATTGATCTCATAGGCGATGAACTCAATGTCAAAACCGTAGAAATTGATGACCGAGAGCTTAAACCGGAAGCTAGTTTCTTGGAAAATATTAAAGAAGATAATTTTAAACAACTTTACAGGATTGAATTAGACACTAAAATCACGCCTAAACTTAAGCGGGAAGGGCTGATGCGTGAAGTTACTCGTCAGGTCCAAAATGCCCGCAAATCGGCTAAATTAAACGTAGACGACCGGATTCATCTGGGTTTAAAGACCGATACTGCAGAACTTAAGCAAGCGATTAACGAGTTTGATTCTGAAATTAAAGCCGAAACTCTGGCTACCAGCCTGAAACAATCTGTTGATGGCTACCGTGAAACGGTTAAAATCGATGGCCACGAATTGGAAATCTCACTCACCAAACAGGCGTAAGCCTTTTTGACAAGATCAATCATCTCTGTTAAACTCCTTTAGTAATTATTTCAATATGATCAAAAAAGCAGTTATTACTAGTGGCGGCAAGCAGTACTTGGTTAGCGAAGGCGACCAAGTCGTAATTGAATTGGTTAAATCTGATAACAAAACCGTTGATTTTGAACCACTAATGGTTATTGACGGCGATAAAGTTCAAGTTGGTTCGCCGACAGTTAACGGTGTTAAAGTTAGCACCACTGTCATAGAAACCGACAAAATGGCCGATAAAGTCACCTCGATTCGCTACAAGTCTAAAAAGCGGGTGCACAAAGTCCGTGGTCACCGTCAGCACCAAACCCACCTTAAAGTTACCAAGATTAGCTAAATTAAGCTTCCTTAACTTCGGCAGCAGCAGTGCTGTTTTAGCTATTTAATGATAGACTTAAAATAATTATGCTTAAATGCTGGGGATATGTGGCGCCAATCTAACAAACTAACCAAAATTCTAAAACTAACAGCTCTATTTGGGGTGTTGGGTATAGTTGGGTTAAATATCGCTACTGTTGTGGCGGCAACAGTTTCCCAGGGTTATAAAAGTAGTACTAACTTAGCTTTAGGCACCGTTGTTAGTACCAAGACAGATGGTAGCCAAGTCGTAGAAACCACCCTGGATAACGAATCAAGGATGGTCGGTGTGATTATTGGTAGCAATCAATCAGTGATTGATGTTCAACCCGGTGGCAGTGACGTGCGAGTAGCGACCAGTGGTCAAGTGACAGTGTTAGTGTCGGATGTAAATGGCCAAATCAAAGCCGGCGATAACCTAGTAATTTCGCCTTTGTCGGGAGTGGCTGCCAAAGATATCCCAGATAGCAGTGCAAAGAAATATATTGCTATTGCTTCCGAAGATTTTAATAGTAATTCGCCAAATGCGAAGAAGGTTAAGATTGGCTATAATGACGGTTCATCCCACGATGTTTTAGTCGGCACGATTACAGCTAAAATGAATTTAGTTGATCGACCCAATGACGCCACAATTAAAAAGGAAAATTTCTTCATTGCTTTAGTCAGTCGTATCATCGGTAAACAGGTTAGTCGTAACCAGCTTTTGGCAGCTACCGCAGTATTTATAACAACATTTATTGTAACTGGTTTAATGCTTCAGGGTTCAATTCGCGGATCGTTTGTGGCGATTGGCCGTAACCCACTATCGAAGTCCACAATTTTGAGCAACCTGTTCAAAATTGTCGCAATCGGCCTGTTAATTTTGGAAGTTGGAGCCGCCTCGGCCTACATCATATTGGTGGTCTAGAACACAATTGTAATTCACCTGTGGAAAACTACTTGTAAAACAGTGGTCCAACAGATAGAGTTAATATAGGTATAGTGAATACAAAAATCACAAAACCAAAATAACAGATAAAAAAACAAAAAATGGACAACAATCCAATCGGCGGCGATGTCGCCGAACTTGAACTGCCGGGCTCCTCATCGCTTGAGGTTAGTACGACTATGCGCCCACTAAAGCAAGGCGGTAGTAAACGTTGGTTACTCGTCATGCTTGGCGCTGTAATTTTGCTGGTTGGTTTGATTAGTCTTATTTTTTGGCGGATTAATGCTCTTAACAAGAAAAATAATCAAGACCACAGTGCCAAAACCCAATCTATCAATTTAAGTAACTTATCATCAGTGGCCACACCATTTGAGACTGGCAATGTTGACAAGTTAGTGGTTAACGGTCAACTACAAGCCAATCAAGGTTTAGTCCTGACACCTACGACAAAACCGGATAATGCGGTACTTGGTCAAATCTATATCGATCAAGACACAAACCAAATTCACTACTTTAGTGGTAACAATTTCGTTACCTTAGTAAACTCGCAAGACTTGGCGGCTTTGCAAGCTCAATTACAGCAAACCAGGAGTATTACCGCGGTTACTAGTTTGCAAAATCAATCTGGAGCACTGACTCTATTGGGCGGTGGCGGACTGACGGTCGGCGTCAACGGCCACCAGCTTAGTCTTAACTTGCCGCAGAACCTGACTCAAACGGCCAGTCCAACTTTTAATGACTTGGCTTTAAGTGGAGTATTGTTCAGTAACACTTATTCGCACACTGGTAGCGGTCACGACATTAACTTCAGTGCTGGCAATGATTCAATTACTTTTACAGCTAATGGTAAAACTTACATTTTACCTAACAGCGGTAGTGGTGTGCAGACCATTTGTACCGATCAGGCTTTATGTCTAGTTGGCGGCGGCACAGCCGTTCTACTAGGTCCGCAAAATGCTCAGGCAGATGCGTCAACCAACTCCTCATTGTTTATTGATAAGCAAAATTCCGGTAATCTTTTACAGTTGCAGCTAAATGGCAGCAATAAGATAGTGGTGGCTAACAGTGGTAATACAACCATTAGCGCCAATTTAACAATTACCGGTGTGTTATCGGCCAACACAATAACACCAAGTGGTCCGCTAACTATCGGTACAACTGCTCAAACCTATAGTTTAGTTGGCGATCAAAGCTCAAGTATTGTCGCCCAAGATACCAACAACCACCGCGTAACGGTTGACTTCCAAGCTAGTGGTAGTGTCAATAATGACGTAACGTATTACTTTGATCGATCAACTGCTGCTGGTAATTATGCGGTTTGTACCTCTGCAAACAACTGTTCAGCGGCATTAAATCAGGTAACGGCGCCAATTCAAGGAACGGCTACCTATATACCTAAGTTTACTGGCGGTCTGACTGTCGGCAACTCGGCTATTTCTGACAATGGCGCTACGGTTACCATTAACAGCGAGGATTTTAATGTAACTGGCGGCTCGATTATTACTAATACAATTAGCTCGACTGGGGCCCTAACGATTGGTTCAACTGGTCAGGACTTTACCCTTCAAGGTAATATTGGCTCGGCCCTGACGATCGATGATGGCGGTGGTAATACAACCGCTGTCGGTTTTGAAGCTCCAAGCGGTGCGAATACCATTACTTTTCCGGCTTTGACTGGCACAGTTTGTCTACTCGAGGCGGGTAATTGTAGCAGTAGTAGTAGCGTTTCGGCATCAGGTGGCAGTAACAACGGTTTTGTAGCTCTATTTACGTCTAACACCAATATTACGGCTTCGATTTTAGCCCAAAGTGGTAGTGCACTTAGCACAACTGGCACGCTTTCAGTTGGCGGAGCTAGTCTAGAGGTTGGTACGGCTAGTACCACTGACGGCTCAATTGTTCTACAAAATGCTAACAATGTCTTTACGACTTCAATTAGTGCACCAAATCAAAGCACTGGTAGCGGCACTGTATTTTTACCAGATACAGCAGGGTCAAACGACACGGTTTGTCTACTAGTTCTAGCTAACTGTAATGGCGGTGGCGGTGGGGCGGCCATAACCGGCGGCGGTAATGCTGGCACGATTGCACTATTTACCGGCAGTGGTGCGAGTACGACGATTGGCGATTCCATATTAACGCAAAGTGGCGGGGCCTTAACAGTTGCTGGTGACACCTCTATCCAAGGCAACCTGACATTCGGTAACGCCGATACTGTATTTACTAATAGCATTCAACAAACTGCTAATGGCCAAAACATGAGTATTAACGCTGGCGCTGATAGTTTGACCATAACTACCGGTGCTGGTAGTCTGATATTTTCGGATGGCTCAAACAGTTTTACACTACCCACCACTGGTGGACTTAATCAAGTTATTTGTACTTCCGGTATTACTTGTGCGGCCGGTGGTGGCGTAGCCGTAACTTTGGGTCCAAACGACGGCTTTTCATCTCAAGCCCAAAGCGACCCCAGCGCTTATAATTCAATTTTTATAGATAAGGCTAACGCTTCCGGCAATATACTGGATCTACAACGGGGTGGTACCGATGAGTTAGTAGTTGCTAATAACGGTGATACTACAATTGCTTCTACCTTAACGGTTCAATCGGCCGGCAGTCTAACTTTAGGCAACACCTCTGGCGCGGCCACTGGCTCGATTGGTTTTCGTAACGGTACCAACGGCAATGTCATAACTCTTCAAAATAGTTCAAGCGGTACCAATTATTCACTAACTCTGCCGACCGCAGTAGCTAGTGTCAATGGCGCTTGTTTAACTTCCGATACCAGCGGCAACTTGTCATTTACCGGTGCGGCTTGTGCTACTACCAGCGGTAGCGGTAGTTTCCTGGGCAAAAATATTAATGATACTTCCAGTTTTTCATTTGCTGGTAATCTCTACGGTTTTACCAACACTAATACCGGCGCCGCTGGCGTATTAAGTTTGACTAACTCCGGTACTAACAGTGCACTTAAAGTCGTCCAGGCCAGCGGTTCCAGTAATCCGGGTGGTGGCCAAGCCTTGATACTAGCCAACAACACCGCCACTACACCATCAGGTAACTTGATCGATCTGCAGGCCGGTGGCATTAGTAAATTTAGCGTTGACGTCAATGGTGCGGTCACCGTCGCCAGTACTTATAACACCAACACCTTTAGCAGTTCTCAGTTAATCTTTGGTGCGGCTGGTACAGCCAGTGTTCAAAGTGCTGCCACTCGGGCCCTTAACTTGGTTGGTAATGCCACGTCAACTTTCTCGACTTCGTCTGGTGATGTAGCTTTAACGCCGGCTTCCGGAACGGTTGACCTAACCTCAGCCACTCTAGTTAAGGCGAATGGCAATTTGACCATTAAAGCTGGTGGTACCAACACTCTTACTTTAGATACGGTTACGTCGGGCGGCGCTATCAACTTTAGTCAAAACACAACTGTAACTGGCACTAAGACCTTTACGGTAAATGGTGGTCTAACCACTCTCCAAGCTGGTTTAACCGCCAATGGCGGCACGATTTCCCTAAACGCTAGTAGTAATAATGCCACCAACATTAATACCGGTACCAGCACCGGAGCAATCAATATTGGCAATAGTGCCAACGCTGGTGCGGTCTCAGTTCAAAGTGCCACTAGTGCCAATGTCGTAGTTGGTGCAAGTACCTACACCTTCCAAGGTGGTAGTGGCAATATTTGTACCTCAGCCAATAACTGCAGTTATCAATCATCAGCTACTGCTTGTAACACATCGAATAACTGTAACGCCGTATTACTTAGTCCAGGTGCTGCCCAAAGCGGCTTTATTTCGATTAACAGCTCCCTAAATGCAGCATCGCTAAGTGTAAGTGGTGCAGTTGCTGGTGCTTCTCTGAGTATTAGCGGTTCGGGAACTATCAGTACCAACCTGACAGTTAGTAATAATCTGACAGTTAATAATAACGCCACAGTTGCTAATAATCTGACCGTTGATAATATTAATGGCTCGCATCTTATATTTGTATTCCCCGCAACTTGTTTTGGTGGCTGTAATGCCTACATCTTAAATAGTGGACAAATTGCCGGAGTAGATATAGGTACCAGTACTGGTGATATTACCACGCTTACCGGTGGTACATATAACGGTGCAACTGTCGATAACACAAGCATTACCCTAAACAATGGTGTAAAGGTAATAACCCAAGGTGGATCAACAGCATCGTTACAGTGGAACAGTCATGCTGCTGAAATACGCAGTATTGGTGTGGTTCAGGTCACTACCAGCGGCGCCGTCCATCTTAAAGGCGATACCGATATCACGACTGATTCCAGTGGTGGTGGATCGGGTGCCCTAACAGCCGCTGGTACTATAACTGCTGGTGCCCGAATCGTAAGTGGCAATGGTTTAACAGCTAACGGTACTATTACCAGTGTAACCTTTGGGGCCGCATCTAATAAGGTAGCAGTTTGTCGTAACAGTGGTCAGTTAAACGCCTGTACCGGTGCACCGACATCTGACTACGCTGAGCTGTATCCGGTAGCTAGTGACGTAGTCACGGGTGATGTTGTTGAGCAAGGTGATACACAAGTACCAACTTATTTACCACACGATGATGGTTCAATCGACTGGGGCACAGTCCTGGGTACTACTAATCAAATGGTCAAATCTACCACTCCTTATAGTAGTAAATTGATTGGAGTTATGTCGGGTCCAGTCGACAAGACAGTTACCCAGGGTTATAACATTAAGGCGGAGGACAATCCTAAACCGGTAGCTCTTAGTGGTCGTGTAGTCGTAAAGGTCACGACCGAAAATGGCTCGATTCAGCCTGGTGACTTCTTGACAGCTTCAGCAACTTTGCCAGGTTACGCCATGAAAGCTACCCATGCTGGCTATGTAATTGGCCAAGCTTTATCGTCATATAACGAGGCTTCACCGGGGTTAGTCATGGTCTTTGTTGGCACCCAGTATTATCCAGGCCCATCGGAAGGTGATCTTATTCAGAACGGTGGCGATGCCAACCTTGCTAATCTGGCTCTGACCGGTGACCTAAACGTCTCCGGCCAAACCAAGCTGGCTAGCTTGTCAGTGACTGGTGCTACCACCTTAGCTCAGTTAACGGTTAGCGGTAGTGCTACCTTCAACGGTACACTTAGCATAAACGGCCATATTATCAGTAGTAACGTCAGTGGTACAACTACCGCAGTACTTGGTGCCGCGGCTTGTGCATCACCGACCATCACGCTTAACGGTAATGATACCAGTGGTACAATCACCATTGTAACTGGTACCGGTTGCTCGATTAGCGGGGTACTAGCGACGGTGGACTTTGCCAACGCCTTTGGAGCTAGCCCCCGAGTGGTCTTATCGCCAGCCGAAACTAACGCCGCCAAACTTCAATACTTCAACGGTAGCGCCACTAGCTCAAGCTTTACAATCGATACTAACACCGTACCAACCGGTTCAACGACCTACAAGTACAACTACTTTGTCGTTCAATAAAATGACAATATTCTAGTATTTTGCGACATGGCATTTTAGTCAGTTGGCTGAAGCAACTTAGCTTTAAATCAAGTCCAAAAACACTGATTTAACTTATTGGTTAATTTACGAATGCCTGTGAAAATGTTAATCTATAGTTATAACTTAGAGGGAAAAAACGAATACGTGAAACGCATTATTGCGGTACTTAACCAAAAAGGTGGGGTGGGCAAAACCACTACGGCTATCAACGTGGCGGCTTATTTATCTCGGTCCGGCCAGAATGTTCTACTGGTTGATTTTGATCCGCAGGGCAACGCCACCAGTGGGCTGGGTATCGATAAATCAACCATCAATGCTGGCATGTACGATTTATTAGTTGGCGGCATGCCAGCTGAAAAAGCCGTGTTGGAAACCAATGTGCCAAGACTACACCTCTTACCAACTAACGCTAAACTGGCAAATGCCGAAGTCGAACTGGTCAATCATGATCAGCGTGAAATGCAACTTGCTCGAGTTCTGCAAAACTTCACTCAGGATGTAATTATTATTGATTGCCCACCAGCTCTTGGTTTATTAACAATCAATGCGTTAGCGGCTGCCGATTGGTTGTTGATTCCAGTTCAGGCAGAATATTATGCGCTAGAAGGTTTAGGGCAGTTACTGGAAGTATTTCAATCAGTCAAACAAAGTCTTAATCCCAGGCTTGAAATTCTGGGTGTGGTGGTAACCATGCACGACAAGCGTACCAGCTTGGCCGGTCAAGTCAGTCAGGAACTTCATAAGTACTTTGGCGATAAAGTCTTCGCCACAGTAATCCCGCGAAACATTCGTCTGGCCGAAGCACCTAGTTTCGGCAAGCCAATTATGGAACATGATAAATGGTCAAAAGGCGCCAGAGCCTATAAAAGCTTGTCGAAGGAGTTAATGAAATGGCTCAATTAAATAAGGGTTTGGGCAAAAGCTTCGGTAGTTTAATACCAACCGATTTTGATAAATCCTTATTAATGGACGCTGGTGAGCGTATACAAAACATACTCATTAGTGACATTAAGCCAAATCCTGATCAACCGAGACGTACATTTGAAAAAATAGCCCTGGTTGAATTATCTAGTTCAATTAAACAATTTGGTGTTCTACAACCAATAATATTAGTACCAGTTGGCGATAATGAATACAAAATTGTTTCAGGTGAACGTCGTTGGCGAGCTGCTCAGCTGGCCGGACTTGAAAAAATACCAGCCATTGTTCGGTTGGAAGAACAGCTTCGGCAACTCGAAATTGCCTTAATTGAAAATGTTCAAAGGGTAGATTTGTCGCCTTTAGAGCAAGCGACTTCAATCGAACGCTTACATCATCAGTTTAATCTGACCTATGCCCAGATCGCCGAACGCTTAGGCAAGGCCGTTACCACGCTTAATAACATCGTGCGATTGCTCCAGTTGCCAACTGAAGCCCGTCAGGCCCTAGAGGCTGGCCAAATTACTGAAGGTCACGCTAGAGCTATCCTAGCACTGAAGGATATGCCAGATCAGCAAGACAATTTACTCAAACTGATCAAAAGTCGTAACTGGTCGGTTCGACAAGCCGAACAGTACGTTCGCAGCCATCGTGAAGGCATTGTTAAGCCGCAAGCGGTTAGTCGTCAGATGTCCAAGGAAACTCCCGAAACTAAAGTTTTGTCGAGTCGTCTTGAAGCGCCGGTATCGCTTTATCGTACCGCTAAAGGCGGACGTCTAGAAATTCACTTTTCCTCCGAAGAGCAACTAAAAAAACTGTTTCAAGTCTTCAAAAATCTTAAATAAATTTAGAACGACTCAGCTTTTGACAGTGGATAGATGCGAAATGATAATTTACCGATGATGCCACTAGCTGGCACGGTGCCGAATGCTCGTGAATCCAAGGAGTTGTCCCGGTTATCACCACAAACAAACACTTCGTTAGATTGGACGGTGACATCAATATCATTGGCTGAGCTGGTAGTATGAATTACTGAAGCCCATTTAGAACCAACGTCTGGATTAAAGCCGTTAGGATAATCCTTGTTATAGATGGTAATATGACCGCCGGCAACCACGACTCGATCACCAGGTACACCGATCACTCGTTTAATCAGCTGCTTGTCGCCCAGATTATAAGTGTCAGTCAGGCCTTTTTTAACGAATATAATAATGTTGCCACGATTTGGTATATAGTCACGGCCTTCAATTCGCGCCATAGTTTTGGGTAACTTGTCGACAATTAAACGGTCGTGGTCTTGCAGAGTACTCTCCATACTTGGACCATCTACTTCATAGGATTGAAAGACGAAGTTAATCAGTAGTAGGGCAACCAAAGGGGCGGCGACTAAGATCACGATTGTCGAAACAATACTTCGCCAACTCTCTTTTTGAGGATCTTTGGAATCGACGACCTTGACGTTTGAATCAGGATTATCAGCTAGTGGATCGCTAACTGACGGCACCATGGCATTGACCGGTTCAGCCGGGCTGGCAGCGTGATTATCACGCGGTGAAACATCTTGGGGCATCATATTCAGGCCTTAACTATAACTTATTTTTAGTTGGTTGCACATGGTTTACGTGCCAGTTAAAAGTCGGGTATACTAGCTATCACGCATATGGATAATTTTAGAAATAAACATAAGGCCGGCGCTAGTCGGTTTCGGACGGTCGATGGCATTATCTCTTATCGACCCGTCCAAGGCTCTAAACCTTCAGACTCTTCAAAACCACGTCACCCACAGACCCTTAATACTGACTCACCATTAGGTAATTTCCGACAAACCGAAGGCTTTCACGCCTATAAACAGGGTAATATCGGTACCCCTGTGACGCCGGGGCAACTAGCCGGTAAAGTTAGTAATCGGCCCGGTATGACAATTGATCTACCCGAAGAAGGCAAACATGCCAAAAAAGCTAAGAAAAAACGTGGCCGATGGTCAAACTGGTCGTGGCGTAAGCGTTTGATGGTATCGTCTAGCGGTATTCTGATATTGCTAGTGGCTGTCGTTGGCTTTTTGTTTGCCAAGGGCTATATCAAACTACATAACGTCTTAAGGGGCGGTGGTGGTGCGGCAGCACTCCAGAAAAACGTCGATCCTAATCGTTTGCGTGGTGAGGGAGATGGACGAGTTAATATCCTAATGTTAGGGCGCGGTGGTGATGGCCATGCTGGCCCCGATCTTACCGACACCATTCTGGTCGCTAGTATTGATCCAGTTCAAAAAGAAGCTGCGTTGCTTAGTATCCCGCGTGATTTGTATGTCAAAAATTCATACGGAGGTCATGTTAAAATTAACGAAATTTACGCCGATGCCAAATACGCCGTACTAAACGGTCGTAAGATTCCAAATCAAAAACAAGCGGCCGAAGATGCCGGCTTTAAAGCTATCGAATCCACTGTATCGGCGACTATGGGCATACCGATTCACTACCATGTACTTGTTGATTTCAAAGCTTTTCGCGATGCCGTTAACACCGTTGGCGGGGTTGACTTAAACGTCACCACGTCACTATATGAAGTCCAGTGGCTTGAAGATATTCACCGCAACTATGTTTTGAATGTACCAGTTGGCCATCAGCACTTTGATGGCGTTAGGGCGCTAGCTTATGCCCGGTCACGTCACACCAGCCCACGCGGCGACTTTGACCGTACCGAGCGTCAACGTGCGCTTCTAGTCGCTTTGAAAGAGAAGGTTTTCTCGCTCGGTACTTATAGCAACCCCGTCAAAATCTCACAACTGCTCGACGCCTTCGGCAACCACGTGGAGACTAATTTAAGCACTAAGGACGTTCAGCGCCTGTACGAGATTGGCAAGGAGTTCAACTCTAGCAAAGTTCAGTCGGTGGGACTGGCCGATCCGCCAAACAACTACGTTAAAACCGCATTCATGAATGGCCTTTCAGTAGTTATCCCAACCGCCGGCCTCGATGACTACTCTAAGATTCAAAGCTATGTTCGCAACACCTTAAAAGACAGCTTTATTAAGAATGAAAATGCCAATATAACCGTTCTAAATGGTACCAATGTGCCAGGTCTAGCGACGCAAAAAGCCAATGAGCTGAAATCCTATGGTTATAACGTTGGCACTGTTGGTGATGCGCCAACCAAAAATTACAAGAAGACCATTTTGGTTGATTTAACTAAAGGCGTTAAAAAATACACTAAACACTACCTTGAACTACGCTTCGGTGTGACAGCGGTGACCAAGTTGCCGACCTCGGCTATCAGCCCTGGCTCAGCCGACTTTGTTATAATACTTGGGCAATAATGAAGGTCGTTCCAACCAAATTCAAACCGGCGTCGGGTTTTTCGCATTTTTTCCACCTGGGTTACTTATTGTTAATCCCAGCCCTGGTTTATATTTTAATCCGTACTCAAACTGAATTTGTCTGGGTAGCTTTCGCGCTGGTTTTGCTCAGTAAGTGGCGAATGTTTGCTGTCCGACCACGCTATTGGCCAGCTAACATTCGGGCTAATGCCATTGATATTTTAGTCAGTATATCGCTAGTTATTTTCATGATTTACACCGACTCACCTGGCTGGCAATTTATTTGGGCGGTGATGTTAGCCCTGTGGTTCGTCTTTTTAAAGCCTGGCTCCTCAACACTCAAAGTATCACTCCAAGCCTTTGTCGGCCAAAGCCTGGCTTTAATTAGCTTCTTCATGGCCTGGAAGGCGGCACCGATTGCTGGTTTGGTACTTGGTGGTTGGCTAATTTGTTATTTGGCGGCTCGTCACTTTTTAACCAGTTTTGAGGAACCGCATGCGGCGCTCTATGCCAATTACTGGGGCTATTTTGCGGCGTCGATAATGTGGATAATGGGACACTGGCTACGATTTTACCCGAATGCGCGGGTTGGCTTGGTATCGATGCCGTCACTACTATTAACGGTCATTGGTTTTGGTATCGGCAGCCTTTATTATATGGAGGAAACTGACCAGCTGTCACTAACTGTCCGGCGCGAAGTAATTTTTATGATGATTGCCATTATCAGTGTGATATTAGTTTTCGCCGGCTGGGGTGATTTAACGACTTAATTTAAGCGGGGGATAGCGATGGTGGAGGTCAGTCAAAACAATCCAGTGCGGCCAAATCAAACAGTCTATAAATCACTTAAAAAGTTAATTCTGACCTCAGCTATATCGCTGTTAATCGTCAGTACCACTGCGGGGTTTTTGGGGGGTTGGTTGGCGGCTCGTAGTAGTGAGCAAAATGACTCGAATTCGATCAAGTCTAGCCAAAAAATAGTGTCTAGCGAGAGCCAACTAATTAGTCAAATCGCTAAGGATGTTGGACCTAGTGTGGTTTCAATTAACGTCACCAGCACCGCGCCTCAGACCGATAGCGTTTTTGGTTTTACCCAACAGGTTCAGCAAGAAAGTGCTGGCACCGGCCTTATTATTAGTGAAAGCGGCATTGTTTTGACTAATCGCCATGTCGTACCAGCCGGTACAACCGACGTGAGCGTGACACTATCCGATGGCACAGAACTAAATAACGTCGAAGTTATCGGTCGCACCAGTGCCACCGACCCGCTCGATGTGGCCTATTTAAAGATTAAAGACACTAAGGGTAAAGTTCTAAAAGCTGCCAAATTAGGCGATTCCAGTAAGGTCCAGGTTGGTGACAAAGTCATTGCTATCGGTAACGCCCTTGGTCAATTCCAAAACACGGTTACTTCTGGAATAATTTCAGGCTTTGGTCGCAACCTTCGGGCCAGTGATAGTAACGGTAACAGCAGTGAAACTTTACAAAACCTCTTCCAGACCGACGCCGCCATCAATGAAGGCAACTCGGGTGGCCCACTAGTTAATCTGAACGGTGAAGTAATCGGACTTAACACGGCGTTAGCTGGAGCGGCTCAGAACATTGGTTTTGCACTACCAATTAACGATATCCAAGGTCTTAACAAAAGCGTGTTAGAGCAGGGCAAACTACTGCGGCCATACCTTGGCGTGCATTATATTTCGATTACTGACGATGTCGCTTACCAACTCAACTTATCGGTCAAACGTGGGGCTTATATTGCACCATCATCCGGTGGCGTGGCCTCAATTATCAGCGGCAGCCCAGCTCAAAAAGCCGGTTTGCAGGAGAAAGATATCATTACTAAAGTTGATGGCGTGGCAGTAGATCAAACCAATAGTTTGACCTCACTTCTGGGTCAGAAATCAGTCAACGACACTGTTATTTTGACCGTCTTGCGCAGTGGTAAAACCATATCAGTTATGATTAAGCTGGAAGCCGCACCGACTGGCTAAATAGTTTTTGACAAGACTTGAATAAAATCTTCTTCCAATTTTTGAATAAAGCCATGCCGTTTAGCAATTTGAGCAAGTTTTTGATGCTGTGGTGGCAACGATTCGGTTAAAATATAACTCGGTTTTTGATGGATTTGAGCGAACATTTGTCGATAAATGTCCAACCCATCTGGTCCACCGAAAATAGCAATATTTGGCTCATGTCTGGCCGCCTGGTTGATAGTATGATTGTTTGGTACATAGGGGAGATTGGCTAAGATAATATTGACCATAGGCAAGGGTTTTAATAAATCACCCTGGTAAAACTCCACCTTAGCCTGTAAGAGTCTGGCATTTCGCTTAGCCACAACCAAGCAGTCTTTATCAATGTCACCAGCTACAACTTTAACTTTAGGAAATTCTAATTTGACAGTAATAGCTAAAGCGCCCGAGCCAGTACCGATATCAGCAATTGTTTGGTTACCTAGCTTTAGTTTTTTAAGGAGTTCAATCATAGTTTCGCTTTCCGGTCTGGGCTCTAAAACGCGGTGATCAATACAAAATTCGCGGCCATAAAATTCAGTTTTACCTCGAATGTAGGCTAGCGGCTCATGCTTGACCCGGCGAATAATTTGTCGATTTAACTTCTTTAAGGTTGGTTCTGATAATTCAATATCACTGTGAGCTAATAGGTATGCTCGATCTTTATCTAAGACATCCTCAAGCAGCACCAAACAATCTAACCTTGCCGTGCCAATGCCGGCTTTTTCTAATTTTTTGGTGGCTTCAGCCAGCCATGTTTCAGCTTGCATCACTCATTAATTCATGTTCAACGGCTTGGAGTCTTTCGACCAAATCGTCGATATCGCCATTCATGGCGCCAACAATATTACTGCGGCTGTAACCGATACGATGATCGGTAATCCGGTCCTGTGGAAAATTATAGGTCCTGATTTTTTCACTGCGATCGCCAGAACCGATTAGTTTTTTACGGGCGTCCGATAGTTGCTTCTGTTCCTCTTCAATTTTGATTTGCAGCAGGCGAGAGCGCAAAACACTCATGGCCTTAGCTTTATTCTTGATCTGGCTTTTTTCGTCTTGTTGGGTGACAACCAAGCCAGTTGGCAAGTGAGTAATTCGCACCGCCGAATCAGTGGTATTAACGCTTTGGCCACCATGGCCACTGCTACGATAAACATCAATTCTCAGATCTGAGGGGTTAATTTCGATGTCGGTTTCTTCGGCTTCCGGTAGCACCGCCACAGTAACTGTCGAGGTGTGGACGCGGCCTTGGCTCTCAGTGACCGGTACACGTTGGACACGGTGCACACCAGCTTCGAATTTGAGATTTTTATATGCCTCGTTGCCGCGAACGGCAAAGACAATTTCTTTAAAACCACCAGCTTCGCTGGCATTTTCGCTAATTAATTCAATTTTATAATTATGAGTTTCCGCCCAGCGGCTGTACATTCTGAACAATTCGCCAGCAAATAAACTAGACTCATCGCCGCCAGCGGCAGCCCGGATTTCGATAATCACATCCCGGTCATTGTTGGAATCTTGTGGCGTTAATAAATCAGTAATTAAGGGGCCAAGGGCGTCCAATTTTTGATTGACATCAGCCAACTCTGTTTGTGCCAGCTCAGCCATTTCGTCATTGCCACCACTTAGCTCTTGAGCTTCGGCTTTGTGCCGCTGCAGTTCGTCTTTTTGATCAAACAAATCGATAATTTTTTCCAGCTCTGCCTGGCGTTTGGCTAGTTTTGGATAACTTGGGGCACTAAAAATAGACGGATCTTGCAACTTGTTTTGCAGTTCCTCATATTCTTCACGTAATTGTTTTTCCTTTTGCTCCATCCTTATCCTTAAATTAATTATATGTAAAAAGCCGCCAACTATCTAATACGTGACGGTAAAACTACTAAATTAGCTAACGACGGCCCGGCTTGAGGCTGCCGATTTTCTGGGTTTCGTCGATTTTCGGAGCTTTGGCGCGGACCTTGGTCGCTTTTTTCTTCTGCGCATCGGCGCGGACTTTAGCGGCTTCCTGGCGAGCTTTGAATTTATCAACCCGGCCTTCAACATCAACAAGTTTTTCTTGGCCGGTAAAGAAGGGGTGAGAGGCACTAGAAATGTGAACTTTGACAATCGGATATTCATTACCGTCTTCCCATTTGGTGGTTTCTTCGGTAGCGGCGGTTGAACGTGTCAAAAAGCGAACCCCATTATTGAGATCCTCAAACACGACTGGACGATAATTATCTGGGTGAATTCCCGTTTTCATGACTGGAGCAGTATATCAATCTGTTGCTCAGAGGTCAATACGTAATTGCTCGTGCTTGCATAGTGCATGGTTTTAAACTATAAACTTTGCTCATGAACAGCGTTAATTTTGTAATCGATAATTTGGGTGAGACCGATCAAATGGTGGTAGCTCGTATCCCCAGCACCATGTGGCTACGCAACCATTCGAACAATAACGAATGGTTTCAACAGGTCCAACAAGCTAAAGAAGCCAAATGTATGACTGTTGATGAACTTCTGGACAATGATGCTGAGCTTGGTTTTAATTTTGAAAAAGTTGGCAAACGTCGAAACCCCAATAACTACCAAGATGACTTAACCTTAACATCTAGTATTGCCAGAGGGATATTTTATCTAGCAAAAGATGAAGAAACCGACGAGCGCCTCAACATAACAACCATGGGTGAAGTGCTAGGTGATGGCATGACCAGAAGCATGCAAGTAGATTTAAAGATGCCGGACTGGGACAATGAAAAATTATCTGATAACGTGCTGTCCGGATTAGTTGCGATGGCTATGCGGCGAACAGCTAGGCAATTGAAGTATGGCGTAGTAGATAAAAGGTCGTATGTAGATAGTATGGTTTATGGCTCAGTCCGACGTGAAAGGGGCATAACACTTGAAACTAACCCCGTCGGCTCATGCAGTCTGGATACTGATGGCTCTGAGTTTGAATCTAGTGATGAACGACTTAATCTTTATGGCCATAATTTATATAGTCATGAACAACAACTGATTTGCTTTACGGGCGCAGTGGCACTGGCCTATGCCGATAAGCTTGTAAGATAGAGTCTAATCTGTTAAACTGACTAAGTAACAAATTAAGCAGGTTGGGGTAGTTTCCTCTGTAGCGTCACTCATGTAGAGCCGCTGTGGTACCCAATCGAAGATAAAGGAGAACGCATGGCATCAACTGACGTTGATATTAAGAAATTATTGGAGGCCGGTGCGCATTTTGGCCACAAAACCAGTCGCTGGCACCCTAAAATGGCGCCGTACATTCACTCTAAGCGTGACGGCAACCACATTATCGATCTAACCAAAACTGTTGAGGAACTGGAAAAGGCCCTGGACTTTTTAGAGCAAACCGCTAGTGAAGGTAAGCAAATTTTACTAGTTGGCACTAAACGCCAGGCCAAAGACATTATCAAAGAAGTTGCTCTAGCTACTAATATGCCTTATGTCACTGAGCGTTGGCTAGGCGGCATGATGACCAATCGCAATACCATCGGCGGCCGAGTTAAATATCTCAAAGATCTAGAAAACCGTATGGAAACCGGCCAATTAGCCAACAAGTACAACAAGCTGGAGGTTCAGCGCTACCAAGAAGAAATTGATGAAATGAATCACCTATACGGTGGCATCAAAGAAATGTCGAGCAAAGTTGGCGCGGTGTTCGTGGTTGATATTTTGCACGATGGTAATGCGGTGCGCGAAGCTATCAAACTGAAAATCCCGGTGGTGGCTTTGGTTGATACCAACACCGATCCATCAATTATCAGATATCCGATTCCAGCTAACGATGACGCTATTAAAACCATT
Organism: Saccharimonadales bacterium (SeqCode); assembly: GCA_035480035.1. Taxonomy (GTDB): domain Bacteria; phylum Patescibacteriota; class Saccharimonadia; order Saccharimonadales; family OMJO01; genus DATIID01. The sequence goes on from DATIID010000001.1 coordinate 61,066, forward strand.
CAGTTGATAGCTAGTTACGTCCAAGCTGCCATAGCGGCTGGCAAAGGCAAAGCTGCTAAAAAAGTCGAAAAGTCTGCTCCCGATAAAGATGAGAAACCAGATGTCAAATCGGAAGCTAAAAAACCAGCTCAAACTGCCGGCAAGGAGGACAAATAAATGTCTGTTAACATTGAAGAAATTAAACGCTTAAAAAACTTAACTGGTGTTGGTCTGACCGATGCTAAACATGCACTGGAAGAAGCTAAAGGCGATTTCGACAAAGCCCTTGAAGCAATGCGCAAAAAGGGCCTGACCAAGGCCGAAAAACGTGGTGAACGCGAAGCCCGAGCTGGGTTAGTTGGCAATTATAATCATGACGGTCGGATTGGCGTACTTGTAGAAGTCAACTGCGAAACCGACTTTGTGGCCAAAACTGATGAATTCAAAGATTTAGTGAAAGACCTAGCCATGCACATTGCTGCCAGCAATCCGCAGTACGTTAGTGTTGATGAAGTACCCAAGGCCGAACGTGACAAAGTGACTAAAGAATTTAGTGAAAAAGCCAAAGCTGAAGGCAAGCCCGCTAACATAATCAACAATATCGTTGACGGCATGCTTAAGAAACACTTCGCTGAGAAGTGTCTCATGGACCAACCGTTTGTCAAAAACCCCGATCAAACTGTCGGTGATTTAGTTAAGGAACATATTGCCAAGCTCGGCGAAAACATTGTTGTCCGCCGCTTTAATCGCATGGCGCTTGGTGAGATTTCCTAGTAAACTTAAACCATGAGTCCTAGTCTGATTGCCGATCAAGCAAAGTTGAAACTTGACCAAGCGGTCGCTCATTTTCACGAAGAACTTAAAAAACTACGGACTGGTCGTGCCCATCCGAGCATGTTAGATGGCGTCATAGTCGAAGCTTATGGCACCCAAATGCCGATTAATCAAACGGCCACAATTACCGCACCCGAACCACAACTTATTCAAATTAGTCCGTTTGACCCCAATAATCTACAAGCGATTGCGTCAGCCATTCGGGACAACCAATCACTTGGCCTGAACCCAATGGATGACGGTCGGGTAGTTCGAGTCCAAATCCCGCCACTCAACGAAGAGCGACGCAAAGAAATTACCAAGCAAGTTGGTGTTAAGCTGGAAGATTGTAAGATTGCGGCTCGGAATATACGACACGAAGCTCTCAAAGACGCTGACCAAGCCAAGCAGAGCAAGCAATTAACTGAAGATGATCTAAGCTCGATTAAGAAACAACTGGATGAGTTAATGGATAAAGCCAAAGCCGAAGTGGACGCTGCTGCTAAGACTAAAGAACAGGAAATACTTACTGTCTAGGAGGTAAGATGTCCGAAATTATGACTGGCGGTGGGCTAACACCAGAACAAGCTGCCAAGGTCTTTGTAGCTAGCGGCAGCATTAATCCAGAGCTAGCCCAGGACACAGTTGACAGTATTGGTCTTAAACTAGGCGAAACCAATCTAGAACAATTCCCCGACGGTGAATTTCATCCGCGCTACAAAGAGTCGGTGCGCGGCAAACATGTTTTTGTGATGCAGTCGCATGGTCGTCGTAACGGCTTATCAGTAAATGATGCCATTGTTGAGCAGGAATTAATGATTGATGCCGCACTCAGAGCTTCGGCTTCTCAAATTACTGCCGTTAACCCTTATTTTGCCTATATGCGTGGTGATAAAAAGCAAGAGGGCCGAGAACCGATACCATCGGCTTACATGATTGGGAAATTGCAGAATGCCGGAGCCAATCGAATTGTGGCTGTGGACTTACATTCCGGTCAAAGCCAAGGACATTTCCATGGACCGTTTGACCCTTTACTCGCTCATCCAGTCATTATATCGGCGCTTAGAGATGTTATGGAACCTGGCCAGGAAGAAAACTATTTGATGGTGTCACCCGACGAAGGTCGACTTAGAGTCGCTACCATTCAGGCGGAAGAACTTGGTATTGACGTGGCCTTTATTCCAAAAAAACGTAAATCAGGTGACTCGGTCACGCGGACCAAAACAAACTTGGAAGAAGCTGATGGACGCGATTGTTTTCTGGTTGACGATATTATTGCTACTGGCGGAACGGTTATTTCAGCAGTAGAAATGCTGAAAAAAGCTGGTGCCAAAGACGTTTATGTAGCTGCGACGCATGGAACACTACCGGGCAATGCCTTGGAAAACCTAAGTCAATCTGAAGTCAAACAATTTATTATGACTGACACTCTACCGATGCATGAAGCCAAAGAAGCTTTGGGCGATAGATTAAAAGTAGTGTCGATGGCACCATTAATAGGTCAGGCAATTGTTGAAATTGTCAGTGACGGCTCAGTTTCAAAGTTATTTGGTGGATTAAACAATAGTTATTAATTCCGACCTCAAGGACTACTCATAAATTGACTAACTAAATATAGGGTATAATTTAAGTCTACATGACTAAAAAAAGCATTGTTCCTAGTCACATTGGTCTAATTCTCGATGGCAATCGGCGCTGGGCCCGCTCGCATGACCTGCCAACACTAGAAGGCCATCGTCAAGGCTACGACAACCTCAAAGATATCGTTAAAGCTGCAATTAATCGTAATGTGAAATTCGTGTCGGCCTACATTTTTTCAATTGAGAATTGGAACCGTACACCGAAAGAAATTAAATATTTGATGGACCTGGCACATAAAATGCTGACGCGTGATGTGCGTGAATTGAACAAAGAAAATATTCGAGTTTTGTGGCTTGGCAGTCGAGGAAAGGTGAGTTCAAAGCTTCAAAAAGCGATTGAAGACGCCGAAATGAGCACTCAAAATAACAGCCGCGGTACCTTAGGCTTGTGCTTTAACTATGGTGGCCAGCAAGAATTATTTGACGCTACTCAAAAACTGATTGATAAAGGTGTTAAAAAGGTAACTCAATCTAATTTTGAAAATGCTTTGTATCAGCCTGAAATACCACCAATCGATTTACTTATCCGTACCTCCGGCGAGCAACGGACTAGTGGCTTTATGCTTTATCGTGCAGCTTATGCTGAACTTTATTTCTTGGACAAGCATTGGCCAGATTTTGACGAACACGATCTCGACACAGCTCTCAAAGAATACGCTTCACGACAGCGACGGTTCGGTGAGTAAACTTCAGCTGTTAACGGCTCGTGGTAATATTAATTAGATGTCAATTTTGCTATTGATCGGAGGGTTAATCCTGTTTATTGGACTAGTAGTAGTCCACGAGTGGGGGCATTTTATTATGGCTCGGCGGAGTGGTGTCGAGGTGGAAGAATTTGCAATTGGTTTTCCACCACGAGCTAAGTTGCTAAAGCGAAAGAACGGTACGATTTACACCTTGAACTGGCTACCATTGGGCGGCTACGTCAAATTAAAAGGCGAGCACGATGCTGATACTACTACTGGTAGTTTTGGGGCGACCAGTCTAGCGAACAAAGTAAAAATCATGACGGCTGGTGTACTCATGAATGTCATTGTGGCATTCCTACTACTGACGTTTTTGGCGCTGGTGGGGATGCCTAAGCTGGTTGACAATCAATTTACGGTGGCGCGGAACACCAAAATAATAAATAGCCGTGTTTTTATAACTGATATCGAACCAAATTCACCAGCCGCCAAAGCCGGGCTAAAGCTTAGAGATAGAATTGACGCGATTTCAAAGACAGGACTTTGTTTAGGTGATAACTCAAACAATGATCCGTTTTGTACTTTGACTGAGCCAGCTGGTTTTAAACCGTTAGATTCTGTAAAAAGCTTACAAAAAGTAACTAAATCTCTGGGTGGCCAAAACGTAGGTATTTTAGTAAGTCGAGACAATAAGCTGATGATTGTATCGTCAGGATTGAGGTCTAAATCGGAGGTCGATAGCTATAACCAAGCTCATCATTGCAATGATCAAAATTATTCGGGTGACCGTGCTTGTGAAGGCTATTTAGGCGTGGTTCCAACTGAGTATTCGCTTCAGCGCTCAACCTGGTCAGCACCGATTGTGGCGGCCGGGCTGATGAAACAGTTTACGGTATTGACCTTCAAAGGTTTGTGGTCAGCTATCAAAGGTTTGGGTTCAATCGTTGCTGGCTTGGTTACCAACAACCATGTGGCTCGGGAAAATGGCCAAACCGTGTCATCCCAGCAAGTAGCCGGCCCGGTCGGTATTTTTGTACTACTTAAAGACGGCAGTATCTTAGGCTATCAATTTATCCTCATGATCATTGCGGTTATATCGTTGACGTTGGCGATTATGAACATTTTGCCAATTCCGGCACTGGACGGCGGCCGGTTGTTCGTAACTCTACTTTTTCACGCTTTTAAGAAGCCATTAAAAGCTCGAACTGAAGATTTGATTCAAGGCGTTGGCTTTGCAGTACTGTTAGTATTACTTGTCTTAGTCACGGTTGTTGACATACATCGGAGATGACGGTGGGCGATACCAAAATAGCGGAAGCCACAGACAAAAACTCCAAACCAAAACTAAGCTGGGGTCCGTTAACGGCAATTTGGTTTTCGATCTTTATCTATTTTGCCGCTCAATTTGCCGGTGCGTTAATTATGCTTGGTTACACCCATGCCCAAGGTTGGAGTAAAGGCCGAACCACAGAGTGGCTAAACCATTCATCCTACGCTCAGTTTTTCTTTGTGCTACTGGTCGAAGCCATTACGCTACTGGGTCTATGGTGGTTTCTGAAAGGTCGACACGCCAAGCCAGCTGACATCGGCCTTAAACGACCTAAGTGGATTGACATTGCTTACGCCTTAACCGGTTTTGGCGTTTATTTTTTGATATTTATAGTGTCGCTGACTGCCTTAAAACACGTCTTTATTGGTTTGAATACCAATCAAAAACAGGATTTGGGGTTTAATACATCAGCCAGTGGCTTGGCGCTGGCGACAATTTTCGTGGCGTTAGTTATTTTGCCGCCACTTGTCGAAGAAATATTAGTGCGCGGTTTCTTATATACGGGTTTGCGTAGTAAATTGCCAGTTGTCGTAGCAGCTTTGATTACATCAGTTATGTTTGCGACAGCCCATTTACAGTTTGGCAGTGGCACACCCTTGCTTTGGTCGGCCGCCATCGATACCTTCACATTATCGTTAGTTCTTGTTTATTTACGCCAAAAAACCGATCGGTTATGGGCTTCAATCATGCTCCATATGCTAAAAAACGGGGTAGCGTTTGTCGGTTTATTTATTTTGCATCTTAATTGATGGACGCGAAACGTGTAAGATAGAAGCTAAATAGGAGAAATTGTGAGGCAATCCCAATTATTTACTAAGACTCGCCGAGAAATACCAGCTGATGAAGAATCACGTAATGCCCAGCTGTTGATTCGCGCGGGCTTTGTGCACAAGGAAATGGCCGGGGTTTATACTTTTTTGCCGTTGGGCCTGAGGGTGCTTGATAACATTGCTCAAGTAGTCAGAGAAGAGATGAATGAGCTTGGTGCTCAGGAGATTCGACTGACTACACTTCAGGATAAGGAATTATGGGATAAGACCGGAAGGTGGAGCGACGTGGTAATAGATGATTGGTTCAAGACTAAGTTGGCGAACCAAACTGAAGTTGGACTGGGTCTAACCCACGAAGAACCATTAACTAATTTACTAAGCCAATATGTTAATTCCTACAAAGATTTGCCGCTGCTTATCTATCAAATCCAATCCAAATTTCGTAATGAGCTACGAGCCAAGAGCGGTTTGCTGCGCGGCCGTGAATTTTTGATGAAAGATTTATACAGCTTTGCACGTAACCAAAAAGAACATGACCAGGTTTACAACCAGGTTGCTAAGGCTTACGATAAAATCTTTAAGCGATTAGGTCTGGGCGATCGGACTTATCGAACATTTGCCAGCGGTGGTAGTTTTGCAAAATTTAGCGATGAATTCCAGACTCTAACCGAGGCCGGGGAAGACACCATTTATCTGGACTATGACAAGAAAGTTGCAGTTAACAAAGAAGTTTATACCGATGAGGTTCTAAAGGAATTGGGTCTGAAACGTGACCAACTTAATGAAGTTAAAGCCGCCGAAGTTGGCAATATTTTTAGTCTGGGAACTAAATATTCTAAGCCATTGGGCCTGAATTTTGTCGATGATAACGGTCACGAACAAAATGTCATTATGGGCTGTTATGGTATCGGTATAAGTCGGTTAATGGGCGTGATTGCTGAATGTTTTGCGGACGATAAAGGCTTGGTCTGGCCAGCGGTGGTGGCGCCTTTCAACGTCCATTTAGTCAGACTTGGTGACAGCCCGGCAGTTGTTAAGGCGGCCGAAGAGCTGTATACGATATTGACTAAAAATGGTGGTGGTGTACTATATGATGACCGAGATGAAAGTGCTGGCACAAAGTTTGCCGACGCCGACCTAATCGGTATACCGTATCGTCTGGTGATTAGCGACAAGACGCTTGAGTCAAAGAAGTACGAACTCAAGTCGCGCACTGGCCGGGACGCAGTCTTATTGAACAAAGACGAGTTGTTGAAAAAATTAGCCTAAGTGTCCGAACAGATTGTTCGGGCTCTAGAAAAAACACTCGAAAAGCTTAACATTAGGGCACAGAAAGGGATAAACTATAAGTATGAAAAGCCAATTCCACCTAACCAAAGAAGGTATCGCTGAATTGAAAGCTGAAATGACCGAACTGGTCGCCCAGCGTGGCCCAGTTGCTCAGAGGATTAAAGACGCCCGTGAATTTGGTGACTTGGCCGAAAATGCTGAATATAGCACGGCCCGCCAAGAACAAGAAAAACTAGAGGGCCGCATTGCCGAAATTGAGCACATCCTGCAAAACGTCACGATTATTATCAAACCCAAAGGCGACAGCAAGGTTCAGCTGGGCTCGACCGTTAAACTGAAGTCTAATGGTACTACCAAGGAATTTCAGGTGGTCGGCACTGTTGAAGCTGACCCATTAAACGGTAAAATTTCTGACGTTTCGCCTATTGGTAAAGCCTTGATGGGCAAAAAGCTTGGCGAAAAAGTCGAAATCAAAACCCCGGTTGAAACCGCTACTTTTAAAATTGCTCAAATTCTCTAAAGCCAGTCTGTTAACGCGTCAATGATATCTGTATACTAGTGGCATATGCAGTGGTTAAATCGGATTGTCGATGAGGTTATTAAAAGACACCCCAGTGGTGAAATTTTGATTGAATCGGGCGGTTCGCCCAGCGGCACTTACCATCTTGGGCATTTACGTGAACTGGTGACATCCGATGCTATTTTAGTTGAACTTAAACGGCGCGGCCGTGAAGCGCGCCACATTTATTTCGTAGATGATTTAGACGGACTCCGAAAAATTCCGGTCAATGTGCCGACCAAATATGAAAAATACCTAGGACAATCCTTGTGTGATGTACCAGCACCGGACAAGTCGCGCAGATCCTACGCCGATTATTTTTTACAAGACTTAGTTGATGCCTGCCAGACTCTTGGTATTGAAATTGATTTTATCCACTCGCACGAAAAATATCGATCTGGCTTTTTTACTCCGGCGATTGAGCGGTCGTTGGAGCGCATTGATCGGGCAAAAATGGCACTGGAAACTTTGTCTGGTCGCTCGCTGGGCAAGGAATGGTCGCCGATTCAAATCAATGAAGATGGCTATCTCAAGAAACGCCAATTTGTTAGTCTAGATAAGTTTGAAAAAGAGGTCGTCTACATCGATAAAAGTGGCAAGACCCAAGCAATTTCTTATGCCAAAGGCGATGTCAAACTAGACTGGCGGCTAGATTGGCCGGGCCGTTGGTGGCTTATGAAAGTTCAAGTCGAACCATTTGGTCGGGATCATGCTACCAAGGGTGGTTCATATGATACCGGTGTTCAAATTATGAAAGACGTTTATTTTGCCGAGCCGCCACTACCGGTGCCATATGACTTTATAAATATGGTTGGCGATACTAAAAAAATGAGTGCTAGTAAGGGAACTGGGCTGGATGCCAAAGAAGGTTCAAAAATCTTACCCCCTGAAGTTATTCGCTATTTTATCTTGCGTTCCGAGCCAAAAAAGCGACTTTATTTTGACCCGATTAACGGCGTCGTGCAATTGATGGACGAATTTGCAGCTCTGGTGTCAAAACCCGACAAAACACCCGACGAAGAACAGCTGCTAACAATTTGCACCCATGGCCAAAGCCAGCAAACGGTTAGCCAAGTGCCATTCTCGCATTTAGTCGCCAGTTATCAAGCGTCCCTGCGTGATGTTGATAAAACGCTTGATGTGTTGGTGCGAACCGAGCACGGCGTGATGGCTGGCGTTGAAAATCCGATTATTATAAACGAGCTTAAATTTATTGATAACTGGCTCGATAAACAAGCCCCAGACGATGTTAAATTCGAGTTAGCTGGCCAGGTTGATTCAGACAGCTTCAATGATCAATCTCAAAGATTTTTACTACTTCTAGCTGATAAAATTGAGCAGGCACCAACTGACGTGGACGGGGAATGGTTTCATAAAACTATTTATGGCTTAAAAGATACGGTTGGTCTGGAACCAAAACAGTTGTTCCAAATTCTGTACCAAGCTCTGATAAATAAAGATTCTGGTCCACGGGCTGGTTGGTTTTTGAGTATTTTGCCACGCGATTGGCTTGTTAAACGTTTAAGGCTCCAGGCCTAACTTTATCTAAACTTTGACAAAATCATCATTTTGGTATATTATATATAGATTATGCCTAATGGCTCTGAACACGAAAATCCACTTGGCGGTAATATACCAGCTACTTTCCGTTTAAATGAAGTTATGAAGCTAAAATTCAGCGCTGGTATAGCTGAGCTTCAAAAACATCCTAAGCTTAAAGACGCCCAACACATAGCATTTGAACACGAAAGAATTGATTGCTCGATCGCTGGTTCAGATAGTATTTCACCTGCATCACTTTACAATTTTCCAGATACGCCCGAAGAGTATCATCCGAACTTGATGTACTTTGATGTTTTTTTATTCAAAGACGGCCAGCCGTACAAACCATTTGGCCAGGCTAATGAGGACGCCGCCTACGTAATTGTGACGGGTGATGAAATGCCACCTAAAATGTTTCAGCAGGAGGAAGAGATTAAATTGATTGACCCAGAAATATATCCTGACATCAAACCACACATGCTAAATGAGGTAGAAGCTGAAGCCGTGATAAAAGTGTTAAATCAAGCCAAACCAGAGTCGGTCGAAAGACATGTGGATGCTTATGGCTCAAACGATGAAACTTAAGTCTTTAACAATCCAGCTAATTTTTGGCGTAGTTTAGTTAACTTAGGATTGATAATTATTTGGCAATAAGCTTGTTCTGGATTTTTATTGAAGAAATCTTGATGGCTTTCATCGGCTGGCCAAAATTTTTCGAACTTTACAATTTCTGTAACGATCGGCTGATCCCATAACTTTTGAGCAGCAACACGGGACTGTTCTATAACTTTTTTCTGTTCCTCATTTTGATAAAAAATAATTGAGCGATACTGTGGGCCAACATCATGGCCTTGGCGATCGCGGGTAGTCGGATCGTGGACTATCCAAAAAACTTCGAGCAAGTCGTTTAAGCTAACTTCATCCGAATGATATTCAATTTGGATAACTTCGGCATGGCCGGTTAGCTGCATGGCTACTTGAGTGTAGCTGGGATTATCAACATGACCACCGCTAAAACCAGCCGTTACTCTGTTAACCCCCCGTACTAAACGGAAGGCTGCATCAGTACACCAAAAACAACCACCACCTAAAACCAAAGTCTCAACATCATTAGCCATATTGATATTTTAAGAGTATTTCATGGTATAGTCTATGGCATGAGTAAAAAAGTGGACTTTAAGGCGCAAATTAGGCGTCTGCAACAAGTTAGTGTGGTGGCTTATGTCGGACTAGCAGCCCTGGCAGTTTGGCTGATGAGCGGGGCATCTTATCAACTTAATGTTAACTATTTAGCTAAAGATGACTTAGCTAGCAAAACCAACACTGTTTTTGCGCCAGCTAGTCATCCGGTTTTTGAGGTTCGCTTAAAATGGCTGGTGGTCATCATCATGCTATTGGCGGCAGTTATTCCGTATTTGCAGTTAATGCGCTATCCCGGCAAATATCAAAAAAGCCTTAAGAATCGGGTCGAACCAATGCGTTGGATTGGTATGGGTGTAGTCTCGGCCTTGATGGTCGAAACCATCGCCTTGTTATCCGGTATAAACGATATTATTACACTGAAAGTAATTGCCGCCTTAATGCTAATCACTTGCTGGCTAGGTTATCTGTCCGAAAAAGAAAATGCTAAAAGCCGTAAGCCAGTTTGGCCAACTTTTGCCGTTAGCGTTGTCACCGCCACTTTGCCGTGGATTTTGATTGCAGTCGCGGCAGTCATGACACCGTTTTATTCGGCCGTTCGAGCGCCATGGTATATTTACGGCTTATACGTCACCACGCTTGCCACTTTTGTTTTCTTTGCTAAAACCCAAATGAAGAGCCATCGAAAAGTCGGACCTTGGAAAGATTACTTGTTTGTTGAACGCAACTACCAAGTGGCTAGTATTGTTTCCAAAGTAGCCTTTGCGGCGATTTTGATTGTTGGTCTACATAAGTAGCAGTTAATGGAACTCAAACGTCTTTATGTCGACCCAGCGATTGAGTTGACGCACGATTTTTGGTTGCACGACGAAGCATTATTAAAGAACTTAAATGACCACTTTCAGGCTGGCCAAAAAGTCGTGCTTTACAACGATGTTCACCACGAACGCCTGTACAACATTGTCGAGCTCAAAATCGACGAGGCACATTTAGTGATGTTGACCGAATTCATGCCGAGCGAAAAAAATTAGATTGGAATCGTTGCTGATACAATAGATGGATGGTTTACGAGAGAAGTCCGGCCTACCAGCCCGGGCAAACAGAAGTTTATAAACTCAGCCGCAGTCGGATTGAAAATTTTGTCCGCTGTCAGCGATGTTTTTGGCTGGCTCAGCGGCTCAAAATAAACCAACCGAGCTCGCCGCCATTTTTGATTAACAGTGCAATTGACGCTTTATTAAAAACCGAGTTTGATACTTATCGCGCTAAAGATGAGCAACACCCACTTCAGGTCGAGTTTAAAATTGATGCTAAACCGTTTGCTCATAAAGATTTAGAACGTTGGCGTCACGTTTTCACTGGAGTTCAGAGGTTTCATGAGCCAACCAATTTACTAATATTTGGCGGTGTTGACGATGTGTGGGTCAATCCCAAGGGTGAATTAGTAGTAGTAGATTACAAAGCCACTGCCAAGGATAAAGAGATTACTGATCTTGAGGATTCCAAATGGCACGATAGTTATCGCCGTCAAATGGAAGTTTACCAGTGGCTACTTCGCGGCGAAGGCCACAAAGTTAGTGATACCGGTTATTTTGTTTATGCCAATGGCATTTCTAAAAATGATGGTTTCTTTAATAAAGTAGAGTTTCGGACCAATGTATTTCCTTACAAGGGTAGTGATAAATGGATAGAGCCAACACTCATAGACATCAAAGAAGTATTGGAAGGTGATATGCCCAGAGAATCTGCCGATTGCGAATATTGTGCGTATGCCCGATCCCGTACTGAGCTGACGTTAAAACATGTCCAAAACCATAAGAAATAGAAGTATAATAAGCGCATGCTAGATATTCAGTTTATTCGGGACAACGCCGACTTAGTCAAACAAAAGTCCAAGCAAAAACAAGAAAACGTCGATATCGATCGATTGCTAGAGCTTGATAATCAAAGACGTGGATTGTTATCACAGATCGAGGAATTAAGACAACAACGTAACGAAATTTCAGCAAGTATTTCAATTTCACCTAGTTATGCTGAAGGTGAAGAAGATCGGCCTATTATTGATGATGAACAGGTTAGAAAAGGAAGGGAAGTAAAAGAAAAACTTTCTAATCTTGAAGCAGAGTTTGAACCCGTTAGTAAAGAATTTAATCAGTTACTTCGGGCTGTACCAAACGTTGCCCTTGATGATGTGCCAGTTGGCGAAACTGAAAACGATAATGTGGTCAGTAAAACAGTTGGCGAACCAACTAAGTTTGATTTTGAACCGCGTAGTGACGCCGAACTTGGCAACATGTTTGAATACATTGACAAAGATCGGGCGGCCAAAGTTGCCGGTGCACGCTTTGCTTATTTGAAAGGTGATGTTGTCCGCATACAGTTTGCCATTATTCAATATGTTTTAGATGTTCTGGCTAACGAGAAAATCATTGCTCAGTTAGTTAAAGATAATAATTTAGATATTTCGACTAAACCATTTACACCAGTTTTACCACCAGCCATGGTCAAAACTCGACCTTATGAAGCGTCCGGACGATTAAATGCCGAAGAAGTGACATATAAATTAGCTGATGATGACTTGTGGCTTAACGCCAGTGCCGAACATAGTTTATGTACCATGTACATGGATGAAATTTTAGATGAAGCTCATTTGCCAATTCGCTATATTGGCTATTCGACTAGTTTTCGCCGCGAAGCCGGTAGTTATGGTAAAGACACCGAAGGTATTTTCCGAATGCACCAATTTGATAAGCTGGAAATGGAAGTCTTTAGTACGCCAGAAACTGGCTTGGCGGAACACAAATTGTTAATTGCCATCCAGGAATATTTAGTTCAAAAACTTGGATTACCATATCAGCTAATTCAAAAGTGTACTGCCGATATCGGTAAGCCAAATGCCACCGGTGTTGATATCAATACCTGGATGCCGGCTCAAAAAGCCTACCGTGAAACTCATACGGCTGATTATATGACTGATTATCAAGCACGTGGTCTGAAGACTCGAGTTAAGCGGGCTGATGGCCAAACCGAATTTGTCCATACTAATGATGCCACGGCTTTTGCACTCGGACGGATCTTAAAAGCCGTTATGGAAAATTATCAAAATGAAGATGGCTCAATTAGAGTACCGGAAATTTTAATGCCGTACGTGGTTAGGAGTGACAAGTGATTCAAAAATTAGAAATATCAGCCGTTCACACGACTCTCAGTCCCGAACTCCAAAAGTACGTAACCAAAAAAATCGGCCACCTAGATCGTTTTTTACCAAGGCATGCTCGGGCTAGTGCCCACGCCGAAGTGACGCTGAAAGAGCTTCAGCCCAAGAATAAACGCCAGTGCGTTTGCGAAGTGGTGCTTTATCTGCCCAAAGAAACTATTACTACAAAGGAAGGCACAGTGAATATGTTTGCGGCCGTTGATATTGTTGAAGCCAAGCTCAAGAATCAGCTCAAAAAATATAAAGATAAGCACACCACGCATCGTTTGCATCGCCGCATCATTAAACGACTTCGCCGTCGCTAACTTTGGTTATAAAAACAACTTCGGTAAATCGGCTTTTTTGAGTTACAATAGATTAGTATTTTAGGTCAGTAGAGTACCTAAGGAGACAAATGCACCGGATTTTAAAACGGGTACTAGGTGACCCGCAGGTTAAAACAGTTAAACGTATGCGTCGTCGTGTTAAGGATGTCAATGCGCTAGCTGGTAAATACAAAGCCATGAGTGACAAAGACCTCAAGGCTCAGACTGAGGTGCTCAGAAAACGCTTAAAAAAACAGAGTCTGGATAAAATTTTACCAGATGCCTTTGCCGTAGTGCGTGAAACTGCCACCCGTACACTTGGCCAGCGGCATTTCGACGTTCAGTTAATCGGCGGTATGGTTTTACACGAAGGCAAAGTTGCTGAAATGAAAACTGGTGAAGGTAAGACTTTAGTGGCCACACTAGCCGTTTACTTAAATGCATTGACCAAAAAAGGTGTCCATGTTGTGACGGTCAACGAATATTTAGCCCAACGTGATGCTGGTTGGATGGCTCAGATTTATGATTTCTTGGGGCTTACCACTGGTGTAATTATCGCCGATGAGTCCTTGGTTTATGACGCTAAATTTGAAAACAAAGAGCACGATGATCCGCGAATGCAACATCTCAAACCAGCCACCCGACAAGAAGCTTATCAAGCCGATATTACTTACGGTACTAACAATGAGTTTGGCTTTGATTATCTGCGCGACAACATGGTTCGTGAAGTCGATCAATTGCGCCAACGCGATTTGAATTACGCGATTGTCGACGAAGTTGACTCGATTTTAATCGACGAAGCGCGCACGCCTTTAATTATTTCAGCTCCATCTGTTACTAGCGGCAGCGCTTACGCCCAGTTTTCTAAAGTCGTTCGTCAACTGCAGGACGAAAAAGATTACGAAAAGGACGAAAAGCATAAAAGTGTCGTGCTGACTGATGATGGAATTAAACATGTTGAAAAAATTCTCGGTATTAAGAACCTCTACGCTGTCGATAACATTCGTACTATTTATCACTTGGAACAAGCTTTGCGAGCTGAAGCCTTATTTAAACGCGACAAAGATTACGTTATTACTCATGACGGTGAGGTGGTGATTGTCGATGAGTTTACCGGTCGATTACTAAAGGGTCGACGTTACAATGAAGGGTTGCATCAAGCGATTGAAGCTAAAGAAGGGGTTGAAGTCCAAGAAGAATCGATGACGCTAGCCACTATTTCATTCCAGAATTACTTCCGTTTGTATGAAAAGTTGGCCGGTATGACGGGTACGGCCAGCACCGAAAGTGAAGAATTCCACCAGATTTATAAACTCGACGTGGTCGAGATCCCGCCCAACCAAAAGATTGTTCGTGAAGACCGGCCGGATCGTATTTATAAAACCGAAATGGGCAAGTTCAAAGCCATTATAAAAGAGGTGAAAGCCCTGCACACCAAGGGCCAGCCAATTCTAATCGGCAGTGCCTCGATTGAGAAGAACGAAGTGCTAGGTGAATTATTAACTCGTGCCAGCATACCGCACCAACTTCTAAACGCTAAAAATAACGAACGTGAAGCCACCACTATCTCAAAGGCCGGCGAAAAAGGCTCAGTAACGCTAGCCACAAATATTGCCGGACGTGGTACGGACATTGTCTTGGGTCAAGGTGTTAAAGAATTGGGTGGCCTGTTTGTGCTTGGTAGTGAACGCCATGAATCACGACGAATTGACAATCAGTTGCGTGGACGGTCCGGCCGGCAAGGCGATCCAGGCTTGACCCAGTTTTTTGTTAGTACCGAAGATGATTTGATGCGAATTTTTGGTGGTGACCGAATTGGCTCGGTCATGGATCGATTGGGTGTCGATGATGAAACACCGATTGAAAACCGCGTGATTTCCAAAAGTTTGGAAGGTGCTCAGAAAAAAGTTGAAGGCTATAACTTCGATGCTCGAAAAAATGTTGTCCAATACGACGATGTGATGAATCGTCACCGTAAGGCCACTTACGCTATGCGGCGTGAAATATTACTACAAGCCGACATTGCCAAGCGCATTAAGATCTTTGTTGAAGACGAAGTCCGTACGCTGGCTGCCTCGCCGATGTTACTGAGTGATAAATTCGAAGCCATCGTTACAGAAGTATTCCCATTTGATGATAAAGTACTAGATCGTTTATTCAGCGCTGAAGCCAACAAATTTTCCTTAACGCTTAAACAAGAGGCCATAGAGCTTTACGAATCGCGTGAAGCTGCCTTTACGCCGGATATCATGCGCAAGGTAGAGCGTGATATTTATCTGCAAATTCTGGATAACTTGTGGATGGAACACCTCGAAAACATGGACCATTTACGTGAAGGCATTCATTGGATTAGCGTTGGTCAACGCGATCCACTTGTGGAATATCGTCGTCAAGGCCAGCACCTGTTTGAAACCATGCAGGAGGCGTTGCGCCATGATGTTGTCAGGGCTCTATTTAATGCCCAACCAGTTGATGAATCACAACTCGAAAAACCTGTCGAAACAGAGTTGACTCGGGCAGCTCGCCAGTCAGTCGACAACGCCGATGTTATTTTAGAAGCCGAGGAGTTTAAAGAAACTGATTTCGTACCCAAAAAAGAAGGTCAAAAGCAAAAGAAATCAGCCGCCGACAAACGTAAGAAGGCCCATAAAAAAGAGCGCCAACGCAAGCGAAAGGGTCGTCACTAAGCGTTTAATCAAAATGAAACATACAGTTAGCGAAGTCAGTCTCAAAAATGGTACAAAGGGCCTGTTCATTCATGTGCCAGATGCTACAGTGATGACTTTTGAGGTTAATTTTCGGGCTGGTGAATATCTGGTTGAGCGGGAAAAGTGGGAAGCGCCGCATATCATGGAACATGTCCTACTTGGCGCTAATCAGTTAATCCCAAAAGCCCGAGCCTTTCAGGCCGAATTTGAAAAAAACGGTGCCTACTGTAATGCTAGCACCAGTACCTATGACATAACTTATGAAGCTGAGTGTGCCGATTTTGAATGGGATCGAATAGCTGACTTACTAATCACAGCAATTACTAAACCATTATTTTTAGATGAAGAATTTGAAGCTGAGTTTGGTAATGTCAGGGAAGAGTTAAACGCTCGGTCTAATAATCATTTTCGACACTTAAGCCTAGCTCTTCGTGAAGCCTATGGCTTTAAATCGCTAACCGACCAACAGCGGTTAGAGTTAATGGACAATGTATCAATCAGTGACATTCGTCAGCACTATGAAAATACTCATACCACCAAAAATCTGCGTTTTATCATTGCTGGCCAATTGCCACTATCTCGACGTCAAGCCATCAAAACGATGTTGGAAAGTTTGGAATTACCAACTGGCACTGAGCGTTTGGCTCTACCAATTGAAAAGCCGAAACGGTTGAAAAGCCCGCTTTATATCAGTAATGACACCGTAAAAAATATTTACTTTTTTCTTGATACCTTTTTGTTAAAGCGGATGAACGAAGCTGAAACCGATGCTCTAAGTTTAATTAACACTATGCTGACCGAGACTTTGTATTCGCGAATTCTTGGCACTGCTCGAGAGCGGGGCTTGGTTTACCACATGAGCTCGGGCATTGGCCAAACCCGAAACAGCAGCAACTGGTGGTTCGGCGCCCAAATTATGCCTAAGAACATTAATGCTTTGTTTGACATTATTAATACCGAGCTGGAATCAATCTTTGCCGACAATGTATTGGAAGCTGATATCGCTGCCGCTAAGCAATATGCCCTCGGTCGTTTTCAACGCGGTGCTCAAACCGTGCAAGGTACCGCCGGCGGCTATAGTTGGCGTTATTTCTTTGACGGCAAGATAGATGATTACTACAAGGTGCCAGAACGGATTGAAGCGATTAGTAAAGAAGCCGTAGTCAAAGTAACGCGTTCTTTATTTAAAGACAATGTCTGGGGCCTAGGTGTGCTAGGCAATTGCGGCGAAGATCTAGCCAAAGAGCTGTACAAGCAAATTGCACCGCTGTGGTCCTGAAAAACAGTTAGTTACTCCTGTATAATAGCCGCTATGGCGGATCTTAAGAAACAATACGACGATTTAAACCAGGCTGTCGGTGTGACGGTTAATCAATTGAAGCTCGATAATGTAGAGAGTGAGCTTGATAAGTTGACTAACGCTAGCCATCAAGCGGGTTTTTGGGATAATCCGACCAAGTCGCAAGCAACCATGAAACGGATTGCTGATTTGTCGTCTAGAATCAAACCATGGCAAACTATCCAGAAATCGCTGTCTGATGTAAAAGAATTGCTCGAAACCAATGATAATAGTCTGAATGATGAACTAATTGAACAAATAAAAGGGCTTGCCGATGACTTTGATGAGTTGAAGTCACAACTAAAGCTGTCTGGACCTTATGATGATCACGATACAATTATTAGCATTTATGCTGGTGCCGGTGGTACTGATGCTCAAGATTGGGCCGATATGCTCCGGCGAATGTATCTTAGATACGCTGAAAAAGCTAGTTACACAGTTCGCGTGCTTGATGAATCAGTTGGCGAAGAAGCTGGTTTGAAAAGTACGACTTTTGAAATTGATGGTGACTTCGCTTACGGTAAATTAAAAGGTGAGCACGGTGTCCACCGACTAGTTCGCTTAAGTCCATTTAATTCTGATAACCTTCGACAAACTAGCTTTGCTAGAGTTGAAGTAGTACCCAAAGTCGCCCAGCCAGATGAGATTGAAATTGATGAAAAAGATCTGAAAGTCGATGTTTTTCGCAGCGGTGGACACGGTGGTCAAAGCGTTAATACTACTGACTCAGCGGTTCGGTTAACTCATCTGCCGACTAATATTGTAGTGTCGATTCAGAACGAGCGTTCTCAGCTTCAAAATAAAGAAACGGCAATGACGATTCTACGTTCCAAACTGGCCCAACTACAGCTCGAACAACACACTAAAAATTTGCGTGAGCTGAAAGGTCCTAATGAGCAGGCGGCGTGGGGCAATCAAATTCGTAACTACGTTTTGCATCCTTATAAACAGGTCAAAGATTTAAGAACTCGACACGAATCCAGTGATCCGGATAAAGTGCTTGACGGTGATTTAGAGCCGTTTATTGAAGCTTATTTAGAGCAGTCTATCGGCGATTAGCTGGTTTGGTATAATAAAGCTAATGATTTTACTCGATCGGGTAACCAAAACTTACGCTAAAAACAACGCACTAGACCGTATCAGTCTGCATGTTGAGCCGAAAGAATTTGTCATTATTATTGGTAAAAGTGGGGCTGGCAAATCAACTTTGCTTAAACTATTGACTCGTGAAGAACTGCCTAACAGCGGTAAAATTATTGTTGGCGGGTTGGACTATGACAAATTAAAAGACAGTGATATCCCGCTGCTTCGACGTAAAATTGGCGTTGTCTTTCAAGATTTTAAATTACTACCCAACCGTAACGCGTATGAAAATGTAGCTTTTGCGCTCGAAATTGTTGGTTATGGCAATAAAGAAATTAAGCACACCGTACCACGAGTACTTGATATTGTCGGGTTGAAAGGCAAAGAAAAGAGCATGCCACTAGAGCTGTCCGGTGGTGAGCGTCAGCGAGTGGCCATTGCCAGGGCAATTGTTCGTCAGCCAAAGATTTTGATTGCCGACGAGCCCACTGGCAACCTCGACCCCAAGCACGCTTGGGATGTTATTAAGGTACTCGAAAAAATTAACCGCTTCGGCACTACCGTACTATTAACTACTCATAACCAAGAAATCGTTAATCGTTTAAAGCGCCGAGTCATTACTATTGACGAGGGTCGGATTACTAGTGACCGAGCCAATGCCGAATATCACCAAAAGAGGCCGGCCGCATGAAACGACGGATTATAACTTTTTGGCGAATTATAAAAGCCGGCATTCAAAATTTCTTGCGCAATGCCACTTTGGCAGTGGCGGCGATGGCGGTGATGATTATTACGCTGACAATTGTGCTATTTTCAGTTATCGCCAATGCCACCTTTACTCATACGATTCAGCAAATAACTGACAAGATTGACATTTCAGTTTATCTAAAAGATTCGGTATCGCCTGAGCAGCGCCAAAAACTAATTAAAGATATATCAGCCATGCCCAATACCAAGTCGGTCAATTTCATCACTAAAGACCAAGCATTGGAGACCTATAAGAACCAGAACCAAAATAATCTCGATCTACTACAGGCGATTTCACAAACCGACAATCCGCTGCCGGCCAGTCTACAAATCAAACCATGGGACCCTAACAAAATTCAGGACCTAAAGACTTACTTGGAGAAACCAGATGTTAAGGCCCTGCAATCAGATGAAACGTCATATTCTGGGGCCCGTAAAGAAGCGATTGATAAAATTTCCAAAGCAACAAAGTTTATGCGTGAGGTCGGTCTTGGTGGTGTCATTGTATTTGCACTAGTGTCGATGTTAATTATCTTTAATACTATTCGTATGGCCATTTTTAACCGCCGCGATGAATTGACGATTATGCGGCTACTTGGCGCAAGCAGTTGGTATATTCGTGGACCATTTGTGGTTGAAACTATGATTTATGGCATTGTTTCAGCCGTTATTTCGGTGACCCTTTGTAACACTTTGTTTGTCGTCGCTGCCTCGGCTTTTCAAGCCAGCAGCCTGGGATTACTTGATATTAACTTTTCAAATGACTATTTTGGCCACCATTTTTGGTTAATTTTGACGTCGCAACTCGGCATTGGTATACTAATCGGTGCCGCTTCATCCTTAATTGCCACGCGGCGTTATCTCAAATTTAAATCTGCTAAATAAAGAGTCGTTCTATAAAAATTAAACCACTAACCTGGGGTGGGGCAATTTAATGACCCCTTGAATCGCGAAGGATAATGTGATATGTTTATAAGCGTAAGCAACAAAATAAAAATGAAAATTAAAAAAGTTGTCAGCAAGCGAACTAATCAATTATTGGCACTGTTAGCAGTTGTGGTTTTAAGTGCCGGTTTTTTATTGACCCCACTTGTTCGAGCTGACATATTCGATCAACAGATCAATGCCCTTAATAGCGATAATACTGCCAAATATCAAGCCAAATCTCAACTCGGTGCCGAAGCTGCTAGTTTAACTGACACAATTGCGAAGTTACAAAACCAGATTAACGCTGTCCAAGCCCAGATTAATGCTAACCAAGCTAAACGGGATGATTTAGCTAAGCAAATTGCTGCAGCTCAAGCCGAACTTGTTAAACAAAAAGCCTTGTTGGGTGAAGATATCCGACAGATGTATCTCGACGGCCAGATAACCACTCTGGAAATGCTGGCTTCAAGCAACAACCTCAGTGACTTTGTCGACAAACAGCAATATTTGAGTACTGTTCAAAACAAAATTAAAACCGCAGTGGATACCATTACCGAACTAAAACATGAATTACATGTCAAAAAGACTGAAGTTGACCAACTACTCAAAGACGAGCAAGCCATGCAGTCTCAGCTTGATTCGCAAAAAGCTGAGCAAGACCAACTGTTGTCTCTAAACCTTAGTCAGCAGACTTCGCTTAATAACCAGATTCAAGCTAACTTTGCACAAATTGAAAACTTACGCCAACAACAAATTATAGCTAATGCACGGTTTATTGGTGATGCCGGCAATGGTCCTGCATGTGGCGGTGGATATCCTGCCAAGTGGTGTGAAATTCCTCAAGACAGCGTTATTGACAACTGGGGTATGTATAACCGCGAGTGTGTTAGTTATACTGCGTTTCGCGTGGCTGCTTCTGGTCGCCATATGCCTTATTGGGGCGGTGTTGGTAACGCCAACCAGTGGGACGACGATGCTCGTGCCTCCGGCATTCCAGTAGACTCCAATCCGAGACCAGGTGATGTCGCGATATCAAATGCTGGTGCTTTTGGTCACGCCATGTATGTTGAGGCAGTCAATAATAACGGTACAATTTTCATTAGTCAATATAATGCCGCTTTAAACGGTACTTTTAGCACCAATACGATTAGTCCAGGCGGTCTAGTTTTTATCCATTTTCCTTGAATTCATACGTTTTTAAGCCAAATTTAAGCAATTAGTTATTAGCTTTTAGCTATGTAATAATAGATTAGTATTTGCCGGAAATTTAAGTGGAGGGGCAGTGGAGTCAGTTAAACCAAAACCCAAACGGTTTAAATTAAAATTAATCAAAAGCTTGTGCGCTGCAGTTGTAATTGTCGGTGTTTTTGGTCTGGGCCTGGGTTTTGGCAGTGGCCGCATAAATATTGGACCCGCGGCAGTTTTTCACAAGACACTTAACCCCGGTTTGCCGAATAAACTTGATTATTCAACCATCGATGAACTTTATGCCAAACTAAAGTCTGATTTTGACGGCAGTTTGGACCAAAGCAAACTAATGGACGGACTTGGCGAGGGTTTGGTCAAAGCCGCTGGCGATCCATATACCGAGTACTTTAATTCCAAAGACGCTCAACAATTCAATAATGACCTTGATGGCACTTTTACAGGTATTGGCGCTGAATTAAGCAAAGATGCTAAAAATAACATCGTGGTAATAGCGCCGCTGAGCGGCTATCCTGCCGACAAAGCTGGGCTGAAACCAAAGGACATTATTGCCGAAATTGACGGTCAGAATGCCTATGATTTAACCGTTGGCGAAGCCGTCGATAAAATCCGCGGCCCGGCCGGTTCAGTCGTCAAACTAAAAATTATTAGAAATAACCGTACTGAATTAAATTTTAGTATTACCCGCGAAAAAATAACGATTCCGAGCGTTGAAACTAAAACACTTAGTAGTGGCATTGGCTATATTAAGATTAGCCGCTTTGGCAGTGACACCGTTGATCTAACAACTAAAGCTGCTAATAAATTTAAAGCTGATGGGGTTAAGGGCATTGTTGTTGATCTTCGCAGCGACCCAGGTGGTTTGCTTGATGCGGCCGTTGGCGTATCAAGCTTATGGCTGCCCCGTGGCAAAACTATTCTAACTGAGCGGCGCAGTGACATTATTGTCAAAAGTTATTTGTCGGAAGGACCAGCTACTTTAGCCGGAATACCGACTGTCGTGCTATTAAACGAAGGTAGCGCCAGTGCCAGTGAAATTACAGCTGGAGCCTTGAAAGACAATGGCGTAGCCACGCTGATGGGCGTTAAAAGTTTTGGTAAGGGCAGTGTCCAACAGCTCGAAAAACTAATAGGCGGTGGTATTCTTAAGGTCACGATTGCGCGCTGGTACACCCCAGATGGCAAGAATATCGATAAGGCTGGCATTACTCCCGATAAAGTCGTAAAAATCACTGACGATGATTATAAGAACGGTCGTGACCCACAGCTCGATGCCGCTACGGCTTTTCTAAATAAATAAATCGATTGCAAATTTGTCAGCCGATGGTATTATAAGCTTTTATGACTGCTGAAAATGAGTCCAAGCCGAATCTATGGCAACAAATACCCACGTCTACCAAAATAGGTTTTGTTGAAATTTTAACCGGTGTAGCTGGTGAAATGGCGGCTGTAGTTAAGTATGCCCATGAAGCAATCTATGTAAATTTAGCTAATACTGTCGGTCTAAATCATGAAATTAGCCTGGGTATGTCTAGTGGCACGCGTAATCTAGCTATCGGTAGTGCAGCAGTTCTGGCGGCTGGAACGGTGCCTTTCTTTAAAGGTATTAGGGAAGGGCTTGATCAACAAAGTCAATAAGCGCCTTGCCAAGTTTAAGGTGATAGGGTAGCATTAGAGCAATAAAGCTGGGTGAGATTTAGGGAGAGGAGCGGTGTTAAAAAAACCGACTAAATTTATTTTTGTAACAGGTGGTGTGCTTTCCGGACTCGGCAAGGGTATCACCGCCGCCTCCATCGGTAATCTCCTCAAAGCTCGAAAACTAAAAGTCAACATTCAAAAATGTGATCCATATCTCAATGTTGACGCTGGTTTGTTGAATCCACGCGAGCATGGCGAGTGTTTTGTTACTAAAGACGGCGCTGAGACTGATCTTGACCTTGGTCATTATGAACGATTTCTGGACGAAGAACTGACTGGCGTTAGTAGTTTGATGAGCGGGCGGGTGCTACTAAAAGTTATTCAAGATGAACGAGCTGGTAAATACGATGGTGACGATGTACAAATTATTCCACACCTGACCAAGGCCATTCAGGATTATATAATTGAAGCCGGAAGGGGCTATGACGTTCACATTGTCGAAATTGGCGGCACGGTCGGCGACTACGAGAGCTTAAGTTTTATTGAAGCGATTCGAGAAATGGCTCTACGGGTTGGTCGCGAGAACTGTCTTTATGTTCACGTCGTTTATTTGCCATATCTAGGCGCTAGTCAAGAAATCAAAACTAAGCCAGCTCAAAACTCCGTCCGAGAACTGCGTGGACTCGGTATTAGCCCAGATATTTTAGTGGCTCGTAGCGAAAAACCAGCCAATGGTGGCGTTAAACGTAAGTTAAGTTTGTTTTCGGGTGTTGCTGAAGAATCAATTGCACTTTTGCCGAATGCTAAAAGCATCTACCAAGTACCTTTGACCCTTGAGGATACCGGTATTGCTGACGTTATTTGCAAGCGTCTCGCGGTCAAAGCCAAAAAGCCTGATCTCAAAGATTGGCGTCAGGTAGTTAAACGTGCCGAAACCAAACATAAAAAACTAGTAACAGTTGGCGTAGTCGCTAAATATATGGATAACACCGATACTTATTTGTGCGTATTTGAAGCTTTGAAGGCGGCGGCATGGTGGAACGATGTAAAACTAAAAATTCGTTGGATTGAAGCTGAGAGTTTAGCTAAAAAACGCAACCTTGATGGCGTCTTTGCTGGTATCGATGGCATTGTTGTACCTGGTGGTTTTGGCACACGTGGCCTAGAGGGCAAAATTAAAGCCGCCCAGTATTCGCTCAAGACTGGTTTACCATATCTAGGTTTATGTTTAGGCCTGCAAATGGGGGTGATTGCAGCAGCTCGCAACGCTGGCGTTAATGATGCTACCTCGGAGGAGCTTAATGCTAAAAGTAAAGATATAGTAATTAGCACAATGGCCGGACAACGTGGTAAAGAAAACACTGGCGGTACCATGCGGCTGGGCGACTACCCGTGCGTTATCGAAAAGGGTAGTTTGGCTGAAAAAGTTTATGGTTCAACTAAAATTATCGAACGTCACCGTCATCGTTATGAATGCAGTAACGAATACCGTGATCAATATGAAAAATGGGGCATTAAAGCCGTCGGTACTAGCCCAGACAACTTCTTGGTTGAGATGATTGAAGCTGTCAATCACCCATTTTTCCTAGCAAGCCAATTCCATCCAGAATTTAAATCTAGGCCAAATCGGGCTCACCCAATGTTCGACGGTTTTATTAAATCATTTATAAAATAATGCCCTGATTGCGGGCTACTTATGATTGTGCTAACATCAGCAGTATGGATGAACCAACAACCGAACCGAATGACTTAGCTATACCAAATATCGGTGCCCACCCGCAACCTGTTGCGCCAGCTCCAACGACAGCACCAGATGTTACTCAGCCAGCTAAAACTGATGCCCCAGCTGATGGTTCGAAAAAGAAAATTCTATTAGTCGAAGACGACGAAGCGCTAGCTTCAGTTTATACAACTCGTCTAACGGCTGAAGGTTTTGAAATTAAAAACGTACTCAACGGCGAAGAAGCTTTATCCGGTGCAATTAATTTCAAGCCAGATCTAATTTTGCTTGATGTAATGATGCCACGGGTGAGTGGGTTTGATGTTCTGGATATTATTCGCAACACTCCCGAAACTGCTAATATGAAGGTCTTAATGCTAACGGCGTTAAGCCAAGATGCTGATAAACAACGGGCTGAAAGTCTGGGCGTCAATGATTACATTGTTAAATCACAAGTTGTTATTGCTGACGTTGTCGAACGTATCAAAAAACAATTAGGGATGTAACTTACTCGACGCTAACTTCTGTGCGCCTAACTGATTTACCGCTAAACAAACGGATTTTTCGAGAGGTGAATTTAACTTGGCCATCTTTAGCGGCATGGATAGTAAAATTGCGACTTATAAATGTGCCTTTGCCGGCTCGCTTGGTTTGGCCGACTTGGCGGACAATAACTTGGCCAGTCTTTACGTTTTGGCCACCAAATAACTTAACACCCAGTCGTTGACCGGGACTATCGTGATTGTTCTTGCTGGTTCCACCAGCTTTGACGTGACTCATGTTATTTCCTGATTAAGACGACCAGTTCGCGGCCAACAAATTGGCCGGGTCGATAATAAATTAACTGCTCATGGCGGGCATGCGCAAAACTCAAACGATTGTACCCCATATCTGTTAATCGGTCAAGTAGCGGCAAATGTTTAAAGGTTTGGCTGCTTTGCCACGCTGGTACAGCCAAACATATCCGAAAACCAGCTTTGGTTTGACTTCTTAGGTTTAGTAAAAACTTTTTTAAAATAAGATCAACTTCACCTACAGTCTGATTTAAGATAGTTGGGTTTGGCGTCGAAGTAAAAGGGCGGCCTAAATATGTTTCGCTGGCTACTATCGTAAAGTCGTGTTGCCACTGGGCTTGGCTAGCGTCACCTTGTTCCAGAAAGTAATTTGTGGGCGCCAACCGAAACTTCTCAACCAGCCAGTCCAAATTTTGTTTAGAATAGTTAACCATGCGTTCATCAATGTCCGAGCCGTAGGTGTTATAGCCCATCAGTTGAGCTTCCTGCAAAATCACGCCGGTGCCACAAAACGGATCCAGAATTACTTTGTCTACAAAGTGGGGTGCTGGGATTGGTACATCGGGTGGGATATCGCAGACCGACTGTTTAGCTTCGTCTGGCAACTCGCCGACCGCTAAATTGATGATGATTTGGGCTAGTTTGGGCGGTAGCATACCGACTCGGGCATCGCGCTTTGGCCGGCCGCGATCGCGCAGTGTATATGAATTAATATCTTGAACTTTAATCGATTGGGCAACTAGAGTTTGGTTGCCATTTTTGATAAAAATTAATTCCCAGCCAAGTGGACCGGTCAGCTGGTTATGTAAAACTTGGGCACTCGACAAAGCTGGTTCAGTATTAGGTACCAGGCGCACTGAACGACCAGATCGAGCGATGGCTTTCTTTATTGTTAGACCGCTGGCCATTAGTTTTTTGGGTGATAATTTAAAGTCGTAAACACTCAAACCAAGTCGCATTTTACCGACTGGCAATTTAGCAGCATGGCCAGGCGAAACTTCTATTAGGAATTTCTCAATATCTGACCAATTAGTAGTTTCCAACTCGGTTAAGACTTTGCAAAATTTAAGGCTACCACCTAAGCGGTCAAAAGCTAGCAGGCAGGGATCAACGTCAACTAGCACCGCTTGAGTGCCAAGCGGTTTAATTTTGCTAGAGCCGTACAGACTTTCCAATTCGGCCAAGCCAATGGCCGGCTGGCGCCCCAAAATGCACAATGATCGCATCATCGTAGCTAGTATACCGTGACTAGCTAATTTTCAGGTATAATTAACGTTAATGTCCGAGAAACGAAAAGCTGCCTGGAAGCTAATCTTAAATATGGTCACTATCGTGGCTTTGATAGTTTTGGTTTACGCGGTTCGCAGTCAAATCCACGATACGATCGACAACTTAGCTAAGGTTAACGCTTGGGCCTTGCCGTTTATGTTGGTTTGGCAAGCACTCAATTACCATAGCTACGCCAAAATGTACCAGCAGTACTTTCGAATTTTGGGCGAGCGTTTGCGTTATCGCTCGCTACTTCGAGTAACTTTAGAGTTAAATTTTGTAAATAATGTTTTCCCCAGCGGCGGCGTATCTAGCTTTTCATACTTTAGTTTGCGAATGAAAGATGCAGATGTGCCGGGGCATAAATCAGCGCTAGTCCAACTTGCCAAATTTATTACTGTGTTTATTTCGTTTCAAATTTTGTTAATCTTTGGTCTGCTGTGTCTGGCGATTGCCGGACACGCCAATGGTTTAACCTTGTTAGTGTCGGGCTCTTTGGTAACATTGTTAGCCGTTCTGACACTAGGGTTGGGTTTTGTAATTGGCAGTAAGAAACGAATTAATGATTTCTTTACATTTGTTACTAGATTAATTAATCGTTTAATTCATGTTTTTCGTCGCGCTTATCCGGAGACCATCAATATTGCTAAAGCCCGCGAACAGTTCAATCAACTTCATGAAAATTACATGGTCCTAAAATCTGACTGGCGGCAATTCAAGGGCCCCTTGTTTTGGGGTTTTTTGGCTAATTTAACTGAGTTACTAACAATTTATACGGTTTATGTAGCGTTTGGAAAATGGGTTAATCCCGGCGCTGTAATTTTAGCTTATGCGGTGGCTAATTTCGCTGGTTTAATCTCCATATTGCCAAGTGGCGTGGGCATTTATGAGGCTTTAATGACAGCCGTATTAGCGGCATCGGGAATCTCACCTGGTGTCAGTCTGCCAGTAACAATTATGTACCGAGTGTTAAATATGTTAATTCAATTGCCGCCTGGTTATTATTTCTACCATCAAGTCCTTCATCCAAAACCGACCGTCGTTCAAGAGTGATATGATGGTGAGTAATGACAGAGACGATTTGGTCAGTTTCAGATTTTGTAGCGGTCTTTAATCAGACGCTAGAATATGCTTATCCAAGTATTACAATTGTTGGTGAACTTAGTAACTTTCGGATAAGCCGCGACCGCTGGGTTTACTTTGATTTAAAAGATGAGTTATCATCAGTAAAATTTTTTGGCTCTGTTCAACAGCTCAGTGGCCCGCTTGAAGACGGCTTAATGCTGCAGGTTAGGGGAACGCCGCGACTACACTCCCTATACGGCTTTAGCATTAACATTCAATATATGAGTCCGGTCGGCGCCGGCTCGCTTAAAAAGGCAGCTTCATTGCTCGAGGCCCAATTAACCAAGGAAGGTCTGTTTGAGGATAGTCGCAAACGGTCACTGCCGCATCCACCGGCAACGCTAGGCTTAATTGCATCCATTGAATCAGCGGCTTACCATGACTTCATAAAAATTATGAATCAACGCTGGGTGGGGGTTGATGTTAGGGTTATTGACGTGCAAGTCCAAGGCGAACCCGCACCGGCCCAGCTAGTTAATGCTATTGAATATTTTAATAGCCATTTAAGCCCGGTTGACGCGCTGGTTATCACGCGTGGTGGGGGCAGTGTCGACGATCTGGCGGCTTTTAATGTTGAATCGGTGGTTCGTGCCGTGGCCGCCAGCCGAATTCCAACTTTGGTAGCGATTGGCCATGAAGTTAATGTCAGTTTAGCTGAATTAGCGGCTGATCAGCGGGCCAGCACACCGTCCAACGCCGCTGAGCTATTATTTCCCGATAAACACGAGGTCTTGAGCAGACTGGATTCGATTAAGCTACAATTAACAAATCTAATCAACGTAAATCTTTCAATCACTGCTAATCAATTATTAAACTTCGAACAGGATTTATTGACTGAGTGGCGACAGCAACGAAAGATAGCCACCACGCAATTAGCCCTCCGGCAGCAAATTATTGAAGCTTTGAACCCCGCCTTAGCCCTAAAACGTGGTTATGCCATCGTTCGTGGCGCTAACCAACAAATTATTAAATCAGTTCGGTCGTTATCGAAAAATGATAAGGTCCAAATTGACTGGTCCGACGGCTCGGCCAATGCGCAAGTCGATAGCATTAGAAAATGATTCATTTTATAATGTAATTATTGGAGATTAAATGGCAGACTACCGTAAATTGAGTACTGAACTAGATGAGGTAATCAACAAATTGCAGAATGATGATTTGGATATTGATCAAGCGGCCGAAGTTTATGAAAAAGGTATGAATCTGATTCAACAAATGGAGAAACACCTCAAAACCGTTGAAAATAAAGTTACCAAAATCAAAACCAAACTCGAAAAATCGTGACCATGCATATCTTTTGGCTAGTATTATGGATCGTTTGTTTAACAATCTTTTTGCTGTTCACTTTTGTGATTGCATTTGGTGCGCCGTTTCTGCCAATTCTAAGACATCAAGTTAAACCGGCACTTGATATGATCGATCTCAAACCGGGCCAAACTTTACTTGAGCTGGGGAGTGGTGACGGGCGAATTTTGATCGCTGCAGCCCAGCGTGGTTTCAGCGCTATTGGCTACGAGCTTAACCCATTACTGGTAATTTACTCTTGGTTAATCACTAGGCGCTATCGTAAGCAAGTTAAGGTTATCTGGGGCAACTACTGGCAGAAAGACTGGCCTAGAGCTGATGGTATTTTCGTCTTTTTATTACAACCTTATATGGAGAAGTTGGATAAAAAAATTATGCAATATAAGCATAGGCCTGTAAAGCTGGTGAGCTTCGCATTTACCATAAATAGCCGTAAACCAAGCAAGAAAATCAAGGGTTTATACCTGTACACCTATAAATAATGTGTTAACATTAACATTATGCAGACCAGTGATAACACCGTAGACCCCGGCAATAGTGCTGGCAATGTGATTGTTTCATTGATACTAGTAGTTTTGCTGGTGGCGTCGTTAGGTTTTGGTTTTTGGGCTTATGCCAGCATGTCAGATTACAAGAATAACGTTGATAAAAAAATTGCCGACGCTAGCGCAATAGTCAAACAGCAAACTGCATCGGAAAAAGATAAGGAATACTTAGAAAAAGACAAAAGCCCGTTCAAGCAATACACCAGTCCTGATTCGCTCGGCAGTGTTAAGTTTCAGTATCCCAAGACCTGGAGCGCATACATTGTTGAAGCCAATAGCAACGATGACACACCAATCAACGGTTATTTTGAGCCAGATTTTGTACCCGATATCACCGGCAATTCCACCTATTCATTACGCTTTAAAGTTGTAAATCAGAGTTTTAATAATGTACTGACTGACTATAGTGATAAGGTTAGTGGTGGAACGGTTAAGTCCATACCTTATCGGGCTCCAAAAGTCTCAAGTATACTTGGTACTCGCTTGGACGGACCGGTTAATGATGGTCAAAAAGACAGCATGGTGATTATACCTATTCGTGATAAAACATTAGAAATTTGGACAGAGTCGGATCAATATCTTGCTGATTTTAACAACACAGTTTTACCTAGTTTGACCTTCTCACCATAAACTGCTCGGTGCTATACTAAAGATTAAGTAAAGAGAGGGTAGAGTCTAACTTCTATGACTATTTCTGGCTTTGAGCCGAAACAGCGTTTGTTGTTGGTGTTGGCCGAACAGTTGAAAATGCCGCTGTTACAAATTGCCCGTAGTGCTGAGCTAGAGCAATTTGGCGAGGTGGCGACAACAGCCGATGTCGCACTCAAGTTAATCGACAGTTATATCTTAAGCATCATGCCTCACCAAACCGAATTGGCGCTTGAGCCAGTGTCGGCGGCGGCCGTTTTACAAGATGTCGCCCACGAGCTAAGTAAATTTGCTAATCAATATGATTGCAAATTAAAATTGGACATCAGTGGCAAATATCAGCCCGTTATGGCCAATCGGCAAAACTTAATGTCAGCTTATACCATGCTCGGTTATTCGTTTATTGAAGCCCAGTCGGTTGATGATCAAACACCGACGATAGTGTTGGCAGCACATAAGAGTGGTCAAGGTTTGGTGGCCGGAGTATTTTCTGAGCAAGCTGATTTAAGTGGCGATATGTATCGGCGAGCCAAAGCCCTCTATGGCACCACACGTCAACCATTGACTAGCTTGAGTTCGGTAGCCGGCGCCGGTGTATTTATCGCTGATTCGCTTATGCAAGCTATGGCTACACCGTTACACCCATCACACCACCATAAATTAAGCGGTTTGGCGGCTACATTGCTGCCCAGCCAACAATTACAGTTTTATGTCAGCTAAAATTTTAATTATCGAGCCCGATCGTCGCTTGGGCAAAATTTATCATAGCTCACTTAGTAATCTTGGTTATCAAGTCAACCATCGATTAAGTGCTGAAGCTGCTTTAAAAATAATGGACTTGGAAATACCAGATTTAATTATTATCGAGCCGCAATTAGTTAAACACGGCGGTTTCGAGTTTTTATATGAACTAAGATCTTACCAAGATTGGCAAGCCATGCCAGTTATAATTAACAGCTTTATCCCGGTTGAAGTTTTGAAATATATGCACGCTGCTCTTGATCAACTTGGTGTTGTACGGCAACTATACAAACCAGACACCACCCTTAAGCAGTTAACTGAAGTCTGCCAAACTGTGTTGCAACCTAACCCTTCAACTTAATGAAATCACTGGTCGATCAAGGTATTGTGCTAAGCCGGACTAATTTTCAGGAAGCCGATCGGATCTTAACAGTTATAACCGCCAATCACGGCAAAATTCGTTTGATGGCTAAAGGAGTTCGTAAAGTCAAATCTAAATTGGCTGGCGGCATTGAATTATTCAGTATCAACGACCTAACTTTTATTGAGGGTAGGGGCGAAATTGATACCCTGATTTCATCACGACTCAAACAAAATTTCGGTCATATTATTAGTGATATCAACCGGACGATGTTTGGCTATGAATTACTTAAGCGACTTAACCGTGCGACCGAAGATAATGCCGACATTGAATATTTTGAATTATTAGCCAAAGCCTTGAATGGTTTAAATGATTTGTTGCTTGAACAGGAACGAATTGAGCTGTGGTTTAATTGTCAGTTGTTAAAATTAGCTGGCCACTCACCAAATCTTAAAAATGATACAAATAATCAACCGCTTAAATCTAATCAGACTTACCAGTTTGATATCGAAGACATGACATTTACAACTAATCCAGACGGACGTTATAACGCTAACCAAATAAAACTTTTACGTTTAGCTATTTTAAGTGAAAAACCCGAACGTCTGGGTCAAATCAAAAAAATTGGTTATAACCTGACAGACTGCCTACAATTATCCAAACTGATGGTCGGGCAGTTTATTCGAAGCTAAAAATTAAATATAATAATAACGTTATGAATTTAGTAGGTGAAACGGAGTTTGCGCTAGTTGATCCAGAACAGGATGCTAGTGTTGATTGGTCAGCTTTGAATTTGGTAATTGCTGACATGAAAAACCATGGTTATCCTTCGCCGGTGGAACTTGAAGACAGCTATGGTCAGATAAAATCACCAGTTGGTCCAGATGAACTAACTAACCTGGCCGGTTTCTTGATAACCCATAGCGAGGTGATTGCATATGAATCAGAGTTAAAAGAGCGACAAGAGTCTAAACATGATCATACTTTTACAGGAGCCCGTAACACCATAACCTTTTTACGTTCGGCAATTGGGGTTTTTCGAGAAAGTGTTAGGAATCGCCGTGAACTGAAAGTCGAAGAAAGACTAGTTAACGATATCAAAATTCGACCTGAAACCACTGATATTTTTGACTAACTTAGTTTAATCAGCCACCTGATTATTTTGTTATTTGCGAGCAAAATGGTATAATATATGTGGTTCGGGATAAATTATGAAACCCAAAGCATTGGTTAACATTGTGGCTATGGCTGCATTATCGGGTGGTATAGCGGCGGCTGGCGAAGCCAAGTTTCAGAGCGCCTATGATCATAAACAAGTTGGTCTTGCCGGTGACTGTAGTGACCTGCTGACTGATCAGCTTCAGCTTAAGGTTAAGTCATTACCTGATGGTTGTGATCAGGTCGATAGTAATTTAATTGTTACAGTCCGCCAAGAAATTCCATACGTGCCAGGTGACTACACTTTACCAGTTCGCCAGGTGTTTGAAACCGAACAAGCCGATTATCATCAGCAACGAGTCGAGCAATTTGATAAGAATGTGATTGAATTTGGCGTTGGTGGCTTTGTTCTCGTTGGGTTGGGTGAGCTGGCCCTGGCTGAAATGTGGCGCCGTAATCAAAAAATCGAAGCTGTCCGGCCACGCGCGACACGGCAACCAGTAACTCATCCGGTCAGTACGGCTAAGCCACTTGACGAAAAATTGTAAAATATCATAACGAATAAGCTATAATTCCTCTAATGAGTAAAACATCCTTAGATGACATTGTGTCTTTGGCTAAACGGCGCGGTTTTATTTATCAAGGTTCGGAAATTTACGGTGGACTGGCAGGTACTTGGGACTACGGTCCGCTTGGCGTTCAACTAAAGCGCAACATTGTTAACTTGTGGTGGAAAATGTTCGTCGAGAACCGCAATGACATGTATGGCTTAGACGCAGCAATTTTAATGAACTCGAAAGTCTGGCAAGCGAGTGGTCACGCTACTGGCTTTAATGATCCAATGGTGGAATGCAGTAATTGTCATTCACGGCTGCGAGCTGATCATGTCAAGGATGATAAATGTCCAGTTTGTGGCAAAACCAAGACTTTTGGCAAACCCAAACAGTTCAATATGATGTTTCAAACCCAAGTTGGCCCGGTCAATGACGACAAGTCAAAGAGTTATTTAAGGCCTGAAACGGCTCAAGGTATTTTTGTAAATTACAAAAACGTGATTGATACATTTAGCCCGGACTTACCGTTTGGCATTGCTCAAATCGGCAAAGCTTTTCGCAATGAAATTAGCCCACGTGACTTTACATTCCGATCGCGTGAGTTTGAGCAAATGGAAATTGAATATTTCATTGATCCCAAAGACTGGCAGACGGAATTTAATAAGTGGGTCGAAAGTATTTATGAGTTCTTGAATGTCTTAGGACTAACCAAAACACACGTTCATGAGCTGGATGTACCAGCCAAAGATCGGGCCCATTACAGCGAGAAAACAATTGACTTTGAGTTCGACTATCCGTTTGGCAAAAGTGAATTGCTTGGCTTAGCTTATCGAACGGATTTTGATCTAAAAAATATTGAAACGGCGACAGGCAAATCAATGGACTATAGGCCAAAAGATGGGTCAAAGCCATTTGCGCCACACGTTATCGAGCCAAGTTTTGGATTGGATCGCTTAGTCCTAGCAATTTTGGTGATGGCCTATGATGAAGACAAACAAAACGACGAATCACGCACCTATTTGAAGTTACCGGCTTACATTGCACCAGTGAAGATTGCCGTCAGTCCGTTACTCAAGAACAAGCCTGAGCTAGTTAAAAAGGCCAGAGCAGTTTATGATCAGCTCAAACAAAAATTTGGAGCGGTCATGTGGGACGATAATGGCAATATCGGCAAGCGCTACCGTCGTCAAGACGAAATTGGTACACCATATTGTGTCACAATAGACTTTGATACTCTTGATAATGACACGGTCACTGTTCGTAGTCGTGATACTACAGAACAAATACGAGTTAAAATACAAGATGTTTCAAACAGCATTAAGATTTAGTTATTATTAGACTAAATAAAAATATTGATTTGAGAGAGGTCTAATGAATCAAGACAAGTTACTGAGTAGTTATTTTTTTGAAAGCTCCGAACCAAACGGCGAACTGGTAAGTTATGCCGCTGGTTATAACTCCAAAATAAAAACCTATAATCATGCTGTTAAAACTCTCAACAATATGGGTTATGACGTATTGGCGTTTGATTATGATCCAGCAGTACTACAAGCCGGACAGCCACAGTATTTACTGGATGTCGTTGATCGGGCGGTTGAGCAAGTCAAAGACAAGTCTAAAGACTATCAAGAGACTGTGAGTATGGGTGTGAGCCTGGGTGGCTTTATTGGTTACAATGTGCTTAAACGAATTGGCAGTTCGTCGGTTGGAGCTTTTGCTGATTGTGGTGTTGATTTTGTACCAGCAATTTTTAATTCTGGCACTTTAGATGACGTTGCCAAAGCTTACCAAAACAATGGTTATGACCAAGCTAGTTTAAATCGAATTTGGGAACCGCTGGATGTTGAACCATCAAAAGCGACATTCCCTAAAGACAAGTCGTTTATTGTGTTTGATGGTACACGAGACAAGCTGATTGACTTTAACGAAGCTAAACAAAATATTGAAGATTGGGCTGCTAAGGGCATCAATGTTAAACAATATCCATTAAAAGGCCTCGGTCATTTATTAACCGGTGCTTATTTCGTGCGTCACACTAAGAAGATAATTGGGATGGCTAAAGAATTTCATGCCCAGATTGGCTAAGTGCTTTATTTAGTATTTTTGTAGCTTATTAAATAAACAGCCCACTTGATAAATTAAAACCTTAGGCATACACTCGAATTAAATATGAGTGAAGTCAGCGGATCAGATGTGCCAAGTCACAGGATTCTTGAATATGCTTCTGAAGACGATCTTGACATATTAAACCGACATTTATATACGGCTAGTCGATGGGCATTTGGTGAACTGTTTGAAAAAATGCCATGTAATTTTAATCGCACGTTTATGTTAGTTGATGATGGTGTTGATCTTGGCGACGAGGTACGGCCCGAATTTGAACAAATGGAGTTGACTGCTGTAACTGAAAGAAAGACAGATACCGCCCTGCAGATTGCGAGTTACGCAATTGCATTAGTTAGCCTGGAATCATCAAACCACGTGGGCTATCACACGGCTATATCTAGGGAGTTTGAAATTGATCCAAACATTCCGAACGGAACAAGTAAAACCCGTGCTTATCTGTATGGTGCCAATGAAGATAACCCAGTTACAGTTACACCAAATACTGATATACCAAAAAGTTTGCCGAATAATGATCGACGACCCTACCATAGACCAAAATATCTTAAGTTTGTTGAAGAAGTCGAAAGTAATATAACCAAAGAAGAACTCAGACAAATCTATGATGGCCTAAAGTTAGCTGGCTTTAATGGCTTGAGCATTGGTATGGGCAGTGGACCGGCCGAGGTCTAGGTCGGTTATAGCATAGACCAATAGGTTAATGACTTATGAAGTAGTATTATTAAAGTGTAAATATAAACATTTGAGACTATCAATTATAACTATAAGGAGAGATGTTATGTTAGCAGACAGCCCTGTTTGTGCAACAATTGCCGTCAAAGATCTGGAAGCGGCCAAAAAGTTTTATGGTGATACTTTAGGTCTAAAAGATCCTAAGGCCGATCCAGGTGGTGTTTTATTTAAGGCCGGCGAAGGCAGTGCCGTTTATATTTATCAATCAGAATTTGCTGGTAGTAACAAAGCCACCTATGCCGCATGGAATGTTTCAGACGTTAAAGCAATTGTTGATGACTTGAAAGGTAAAGGTATAGAATTTAATACCTTTGATGCTCCAGGCATAACTTGGGAAGATGAAATTGCTACGATGGGTCCCGCTAAGGCGGCTTGGTTCAACGATCCTGATGGCAACATCTTAAATGTCGTTAGCGGCATGTAGTTTCAGCCTCGACTCAATAATTATTTAGATTAACTTTAGTGATGCGAACGATTGGTATTATTGGCTATGGTAGCTTTGGCAAATTTTTGGCCGAAAAACTAGACGGCCAAGCCAAAGTGGTAATTTATAGCCGTCGTCACCAACCTGGGGAGAGTATTTTTGTTGATTTGACTAGTATTGCCGAGGTCGACTACCTAATACTTTCAATTCCATTAAGCGTCTACCAAGAGTATCTAGTTAAGCTCAAGCCGCTCTTAAACAAGCAGACCGTGATTATTGATGTCTGCTCGGTCAAAGTCGAGCCAATTAAGCTGATAAAGCGTTTTTTGCCTAATCAACCAGTGATAGCTACTCATCCATTGTTTGGCCCGGAATCAGCGGGTGAATCATTGAAAGGTCACACGCTGGTAATTTGTCCCGAATTGTCAGACAAAACTGTCACTCCAAAACTAATCAAACTGGCCAAAAGCCAAGGTTTGGAAATATTATTGGAGTCGGCCGATGTTCACGACCAGCAAATGGCCACGGTTCATGCTTTAACATTTTTTATTGCGCGAGCACTCGACAAATTCGATCTTAAATCGCATCAACTCGATACACCTTCGTATAAACGGTTGCTCTATCTAGCGGAACTGGACAAGCATCACAGTCCTGAACTGTATGCAACAATCCAGTCGGGTAATCCGTATGCCAAACCAGTCAGGCATAAATTGCTTGAGATAATGATTAAGTTAAACTCTCAACTCGAACCAAGTTAAATCAGTAAATACGAGTATTATATTAAGTAAAGGAGAATTTATGACTAAAAATAATGATGATAAATGGGATTTCAGTAGCTTGAAAGCCATCTTTTTTAATGGCACACTAACGTCATCACCCGAACCCAGCCACACCGACCTACTGATCAATCTGAGCGCTGGGATAATGAAAAAACATGGTGTAAATGTAGAAATTATTCGCACCATTGATCACGATATCGCAACAGGTGTTTACCCAGATATGCGCGAACAAGGGGCTAAGACCGATGAGTGGCCAAAGATCTATAAGCGTGTTGAAGCCGCCGATATTTTGGTACTGGCCGGGCCAATTTGGCTGGGTGACAACAGCTCAATGACCAAAAAGATTATCGAGAGACTATATGCTTGTTCGGGATTACTTAACAACAAGGGTCAATATGCCTATTACGGCAAAGTCGGCGGCTCATTGATTACCGGTAATGAAGATGGTGTCAAGCACTGCACGATGAATACACTTTATAGCCTGCAACACCTTGGTTGTGTTATTCCGCCGCAAGCTGATGCCGGCTGGATAGGTGAAGTTGGCCCGGGCGCTAGTTATGGCGATAAACAAGATGACGGCTCGCGAACTGGGTTTGACAATGATTTTACTAATCGCAACACCACCTTTATGACCTGGAACTTGATGCACATTGCCAAAATGCTAAAAGACAACGGTGGGATTCCAGCTTACGGAAATCAACGTAGTAAATGGGACGCTGGTGCTCGATTTGATTTCGCCAACCCCGAGTATCGCTAAGGAGTTATGATGAATAGGATGAAGCAGTCAAAACCAAACGTCTACGCCTTTATTGACAGCCAAAACTTAAATCTAGGTGTTCAGAAAATGGGCTGGAAGATGGATTGGCGTAAATTTAGAAAATATTTAGCTGACAAGTATGGTGTCAACAAAGCCTATATGTTTATCGGCCATGTGCCAGAATTCGAAGACATGTATGTCCATATGCACGAACTGGGTTTTCTAGTCGTACTTAAACCAACCTCCGATATGAGTAAAGTGCCGGTTGAAAATAAAGAAGAAGACCGTTCGGCCGACAAAACCGAAGATAAAAAACCGGTTAAGGGCAATATTGATGCCGAATTGGTGCTCTGGGCAATGAAAGAATTAAAAGATTACGACAAAGCCATTATTGTGTCTGGTGACGGTGATTTTTATTGCTTGGCTGAATATCTGGAAGAAATTGGTAAACTTGGCCACATAATGACACCCAACTGGCAGTACTCTGGCTTATTGAAACGCTTTGAGAAATACATTATTCGGATTGATCAGCTGCGACGTGAATTAAGCTATCACTCATCTCGTCGACCAAAAGCTAAATCGAAGTGAGCTATAATAGGCGCTAATGAGCCAACCAATTTTCCCAAAAGACTTTTATTGGGGTGCCAGCACGGCCTCCCATCAAGTCGAAGGCAACACCTTTAATCAATGGACTGTCTGGGAATTGGCCCATGCCAAACAATTAGCCAAAAATGCTCCCGAACGGCTTGGTTGGTTGCCGAATTGGCAACAGGTCCGGTCGCAGGCCACTGATCCAAACAATTACGTATCAGGGCAAGGCGTACGGCACTATGAGAGATATAAAGAAGATATCCACCTTGCTAAACAGCTGAACTTCAATGCCTTTCGGTTCGGCATTGAATGGGCCAGGCTCGAACCTAATCAGGGCGAGTGGGATCAAGACGCCATCGACCATTACCATGCTTATATAAAGGAACTAAAACACCGCGGGCTAGAACCATTCTTGAATTTATGGCACTGGACAGCGCCAACGTGGTTCGAGGATAAGGGCGGTTTTAAAAAGCGAGCTAATCTAAAATACTTCGATCATTTTACTCGCAAAATTGCTAAAGAATACGGCGATGAATTGACGTATATTATTACGATTAACGAACCCAATGTCTTTGCGACCTTTGGTTACGTAACAGGTGAATGGCCGCCGCAAGAAAAAAATTTTGTGACTGGTGCAATCGTAATTCTAAACCTAGTGCGCGCTCACAAACGGGCGTATAAAATTCTTAAACGTCACAATCCAAAACTGCAGATTGGTGTTGCTAGCCAGTTAGCCAACATCCAGGCCAAGCGTCCTAGAAACATTTTTGACGAATTTTCAGTTAAGGCTATGCGCTATGCTTGGAATTGGTGGTACATTAACCAGATTCGTAAGTGTCAGGATTTTGTTGGTTTCAATTATTATTTCTCGGATTATTACACCGAGTTTTTCAAACGTGAAAATCCCAAAATACCGGTTAATGACCTGGGTTGGTATATGGAGCCGGAAGGCTTGTATTCATTACTGCTTAGGGTTTGGGCCCACTATAAAAAACCGATCTTTATCACTGAGAACGGCGTAGCCGATGAGACTGATCAATACCGACGTTGGTGGTTAGAAGAAACCATCATTGCGATGGAACGGGCGCTTAGCGAAGGTGTCGACCTACGTGGTTATTTCCACTGGAGTTTACTCGATAACTTTGAATGGGCCTACGGTTGGTGGCCGAAGTTTGGTTTGGTGGCCGTCGACCGCGAAAATGACATGAAGCGGACGGTTCGGGCGAGTGCCATTTGGTTCGCTTCGAAAATTAAAGATTTGCAAAAAAATCGTTGATTGGCATATAAGGCAAATAGTGGTAGAATAAGCTTTAACGACAGGTGTTATTAACTAAAAATTATGGAATCTCATTATCATTCTAAAGTTGGGTCGAATTATGTTGGCTATCGACCAAGACCAGTGGCCCCACCTGGCGAAGGTCTTGTCGTGCAAATTGAAAGCTCCAGCCTAATTAAACGTATAGCCAGCCTCGCCGTTCGTGGCTTAGCCAGGTTAGATACATTTGACAAACCAGGTCCCAGTCTGTTGACACCGGACTATGGTTCAACTGTACGGGTTAGTGAACTACCTTTAATAGAATTACCTAGCGACGAATTAATCTAGCGTCCAGCTGATAACAACAAACACCATATATTGTGGTTAATTGTTCAAAATTGCAAAGCTGTGGATAAGTATGTCAATTTCCTCAAGGAAAAGCTAACAAAATGCTTGCGTGTGGGTAATCGTGGGTAGTATAGTCATGTTAGTGGGTAAATGTGGGTAGTCCAAAATAGGCTACCACCACTAAAAAATAAAAACCACTAGCAGCTTAATGAGAGGCCATATGTCAACAGTAGATTATTTCGAAAGAAAGCTTGACGATAAGCGGCGGTTAACCATACCCGCTGAGCTGCGTGCCGAGTTTGCGAGTGGGGTAGTAGTTACCCGCGGGTTTCAAAATTATTTACATTTGTATCCACGCGCGGTCTGGAACGACCAAGTTGAGCCGGAACTCCAAGGTAGTATCTTGGATGAACAAACGGCTGACCTAAATGTTCGTTTCCGATCGGGTAAAAGTGAAGGCCAACTTGATGGTAAACAAGGACGGTTTACCATCGATCAGCACCTTCTCGATTACGCAGGGATAAACCGAGATGTTATAGCCGTAAGGGCGGGGCGATATTTTCGTCTAACAGCCGCCTAAACGCTACGCAAAGTTCCTTAACAATTCAGATTAGAGTAGTAAACCAAAAGTAGAATGACTCGAGGTTAGCTATTCGGCAGTCAACAAGTGGTATTTAGGGTAACCACTTTAAAAACCCTCGTACCTTACACTAAAAAACACCTCCCAAAACTCCACCTCACACATAAGTCTCTCAAACTTTGATCTTAGCCGGTGAAAGAAGTTCTCAAAATAAAAACTTCTCTCGCATTAACGGATAAGATCACCATTCGCTCCCAAGCGAATAAACAAAAACAAAAACACCAAAAAAACAAAAAGTTGGCTGCTGAATAGGTGACCTTGCAAAAACAAAAATAGGCCGAGTCAAATTTCCAATTTGATGAAGCCAAAAATGCATGAAAAACACAAACAAAAATCACCAAAATAAAAACAAATCCAGTGATAAACTCTCGCTCGCCAACCATGACGGATTGGCGTCGATTCGGTATCAAGAATCTAGGCAAAGGCTTAGCACTGGTCAACACCAACCGGTATTGCTGGACAGTGTCTTAAAGTATCTGAATCCGCAAGACGGGGAGTCATACCTCGATCTTACGGCCGGATATGGCGGTCATGCCAATGCAATCCTAAAGTGTACTCAATTGCCTGAAAAGGCTGTTCTCGTCGATCGCGATCAGCAAGCAATTGATTATTTGAAGCCGCAATTTCTAGGTAAGCCAAAATTAATCCACCAGGATTTTTTAACAGCTTCTCAAGAGTTACGAGCTAACAATAATCAGTTCGACATCATTTTGGCAGATTTGGGTGTGTCGTCACCTCACCTTGACTCAACGAGTCGTGGTTTTAGCGTGAGGCTTGATGGGCTACTAGATATGCGCATGGATCGGCGCCAATCTGTGACAGCCGCAGAGATAGTCAATAATTATCCAGCAGCTGAACTAGAAAGGATAATCCGGCGTTTCGGTGAAGAACCGCGGGCAAGTAAAATTACCCGACTGGTAGTGGCTCATCGACCTTACCAAACTACTCAACAGCTGGCCGATGTGGTCGCTCGGGCTTGGCCCGAACGCAGTCGCCATCATCCAGCCACTCGCACTTTTCAAGCTTTACGCATTGCCGTCAATGACGAGTTAAATCAACTAGAGCAATCATTGCCAATTTGGTTGGATCTGTTAGCTCCCGGCGGTCGCCTAGCGGTCATCAGCTTTCATAGTCTTGAAGATCGTTTAGTTAAGCAAGCCTTTAAAGAGCGTAGCGGCAATCGGTATGATGCTGAAGTAAAACTGCTGAATCCGCATCCAGCCGAAGCTCAAGAGTCTGAATTAGTTCTTAATCCGCGCGCCCGAAGTGCCAAACTTCGCGCCGTTGTTAAAATAAACAAGAAAGGGGATAAGTAATGCCTATCCAGGTAAAGAACCTATCCCGGGCGTATAAGGTCAAAGTCAGAATCGGCTGAGACCTGTAAGCCAAACAAGTCCTAGTTGGGGCCGATTATTCGGCCCCAACCTAGGCAGAAAACAAAAACAAAAATATGACCTATTCGAGTTCGCTGGCCATGGGCCGGCAGCGGTTTACTCACCGCAACCAAAATATCACCAATTTAAAAGCCCAAGAGCAAACCCTTGGTCCGGTCAGCAACACCATAATGCTGATTATCTTGACCTGTCTGCTCGGCTTGTTCTATTTGACGCAGGTAACTAAAACCAACGCTTTTAGTTATCGGATTGATAGTTTGCAAAAGCAGCAAACAGCGCTCAAGGATCAACATGCCGATTTAGAGGTAGCTTCAGCACGACTACAATCGCTCGAGCGCGTCAAAAACAGCCAAGTTGCCAAGAATTTAGTGTCGGTGGCCCCATCAACAACGCTTCAAAATTAATTTAGGCGTAGTTATTGAACAGGGGACACTTATAGAAGAAGCGGCTTATGCAGGCTAATAGCTCCACTCAACGGCTACTACGCATCCGTATTTTTTACGGGGCGTTAGTTTTTTTATGTATGCTATTTGTGATTCGTTTGTTTTATTTGCAAGTTATTAGACATGATTATTATCAAAAGCTAGCGGTTAGCTTTCAGCAAAAAGAAAAAGAAATCCCGGCCGAACGCGGTTTGATTCTAGCCCATAATGGTGATGGCACGACACCGATTGTGCTTAACGAAACACTATATACTCTATTCGCTGATCCCAAGTATGTTACTGATATTGATGTGGCTGCTGCCAAAATTCAATCTGTGGTTGGTGGCTCATACAAAGATTATGTCAGTGCTATGAAACTTGACACCCGTTACGCTATTCTTAAGAAAAAATTGACTAGTGATCAGAAACAAAAAATTGATAAATTAGAACTCAAAGGTATAGGTACACGCGATGCTATTTATCGAACTTACCCCCAAGGGCAACTGGCAGCTCAATTACTCGGCTTTGTCAACGACGATGGGGTCGGTAAATACGGTGTTGAACAAGCGCTGAACAAAGACTTAAGCGGCCAATCGGGGCAGTTGAAAGCGATTACTGATGCCCAGGGTATCCCTTTGGCTAGCAATCCCAGCAACATCTTAATTGAGCCCCAGGCTGGTAAACAAGTCTTGTTAACGATTGACCTTGGCATTCAGCAACAGCTCGAAGACATTCTCAAACAAGGACTTGATAATGTCCACTCCAGCTCGGGCAGCGCCGTCATCATTGATCCGAACACCGGTGCCATTAAAGCCATGGCCAATTTTCCGACTTATAACCCAGCTCAATTCTATAAAGTTAGCGACGCTAGTGTGTTCACTGATCCAGCCGTTAGCTCGCCCCTCGAAATTGGTTCAACAATGAAACCATTTACGGCTGCGGCGGCCCTGGACCAAGGAGTGGTTAACCGTAACTCGACTTACTATGACCCGAGTCATTTTACAATTGGTGACGCAACGGTTAGTAACATTGAAGAAGATGGCGGTCCGGGTGTAAAAAGTATTGCAGATATCTTACAATTGTCGCTTAATACCGGTGCCACTTGGTTGTTAATGCAGATGGGCGGCGGTCAAATTAACCAAAAGGCTCGAGTGGCTTGGCATGATTACATGGTTAATCATTATCAATTCAGCAAGCCAACCGGCGTCGAACAGGGTTATGAAGCCGATGGGGTGGTGCCTGACCCAATCAACGGCTATGGTTTAGACATTACTTATGCTAACACGGCTTTTGGGCAGGGCATGACCGCCACGCCGCTACAAATGGCTGCAGCGTTGTCTAGTGTAGTTAACGGCGGCACCTATTACCGGCCACATTTGGTTGATGAGATGACTGATTCAAGCGGTCGTACATTTGCCACACCAGTTTCAATTGTTCGCCAAAATGTCGTTAAACCAGAGGTTAGTCAAACGATTAAAGAGTTAATGGAATACGTTATCAGCAAAAACCATGTACTGTATGGTTTAACTGATCTGCGCCCGGA
Organism: Saccharimonadales bacterium (SeqCode); assembly: GCA_035480035.1. GTDB lineage: Bacteria > Patescibacteriota > Saccharimonadia > Saccharimonadales > OMJO01 > DATIID01. The sequence continues at coordinate 105,214 of DATIID010000001.1, forward strand.
ATATGGTATCGGTGGCAAAACCGGCACCGCCCAGATTGCCAAACCCGGCGGCGGTTATTACGATGACCGCTATAACGGTACTTTTATGGGTTTTGTCGGCGGCGACCAACCGCAGTATGTTATTGTGGTGCGCGTCAACGAGCCACACATTGGCGGCTATGCCGGTTCCAAGGCCGCGGCACCCATTTTTAGCGCTCTGGCAAACATGTTAATCAATAATTTCGGCGTCACCCCAAAAAGTTAATCAGTAGTATAATAAGAAGAAGTTATTCATGAACCAAATACTTTACATCACCGTCGAAACAAACACCGTTATTCGGATTCTACTACTTAGCTTTTTGGGCTTTCTACTAAGCATGCTAATTACGCCAATTTATACTGATTTAGCATATCGACACAAATGGTGGAAAAAGCCCCGCCAAAACAGTGTAACCGGCGAACCGGCTACGGTCTTTAATATTCTGCATGCCGCCAAACATAAACGCTTATTCCCAACTATGGCCGGCATCGTTTTTGTTTCAGCTATAACGGCCGTAACCTTAGTATTTAATCTTAACCGCTCGGAAACCTGGTTGCCGCTTGCGGCATTAGTCGGGGCTGGTGGTATCGGTTTAATCGACGACATCATCAATATTCATGGTTCGGGGCGGGGTACCGCCGGACTACCAACCAAGTTTAAACTCATGCTGATTTCACTAGTTGCCCTAATCGGCGGCTGGTTCTTTTACTTTAAGCTAGACGTTAGCAAAATTTCGATTCCGTTTCTGGGCAGTTTAACGGTCAGCTGGCTAATTATTCCATTATTTGTATTAGTTGTTGTGGCTTGTGCCAATGCGGTTAATATTACCGATGGCCTGGATGGTCTAGCTGGGGGTCTCTGTGTTAGCGCCTTTGCAACCTATGCTTTAATTGCGTTCATCGAACGCCGTTATGGCGTATCGGGGTTTTGCATGACCATTGTTGGTACCTTGCTAAGCTACACCTGGTTTAATATTTATCCGGCCCGATTTATGATGGGTGATGTCGGTTCGTTTGCACTCGGTACAGCACTTGGCGTGGTAGCGATGTTAACTAATACAGTAGTGTTATTACCACTGATTGGTTCGGTTTTTGTGGCTGAAGCCGGCTCAACTATTATTCAAGTATTGTCCAAGCGTTTGCGTGGTGGCAAAAAGATCTTTAAGATCGCACCAATTCATCATCATTTCGAAGCCAGCGATTGGCCGGAAACTAAAGTCACTATGCGTTTTTGGATTTTAGGTCAGGTGAGTAGTGTGCTGGGGTTGATTTTGTTTCTGCTGGGGAGACATTAAATATGAGTATATTCGGCAGTTCTGCTGTTCGGCGGCCGCTCAGCCAAAGCCGAACCAGCGGTCGTCGCCATCGACCAGATTATATGTTGGTTATGCTGTGTTCCATCTTAATGGTGATTGGGTTGGTAGTAATTTATGCTATCAGTCCCGCTTTGAGTATCCAAAAACAGGTCAGTGAAAATTACTTTGTGTCGAAACAGTTAATTGCGATTGTGCTGGGTCTTGTGGTCTTTGTAGCCACAGCTAATCTGCCAATTAGTTATTGGCGGCAACTAAAAAACCCGCTAATTATCGCTGCCGGTGTAGCAGCTGTAGCCGTACGTTTATTTGGTGAGCGGGTTAACGGCGCTTATCGTTGGATCCAGATAGGCGGCTTATCTTTTCAGGCTGTTGAGCTGATCAAATTTACTTTAATGATTTGGCTTGCTATGTTCCTGGCTGATCGTTTGCGTGACGGCACCATTAACAGTAATCAAGATGTCTTCCGCAAATTGTTAGCGGTTTTGATAATTTTAGGTATCGTGGTTGGTATACTTCAGAGCGATCTTGGTTCCCTGGGTGTGATTGTGGCCATGATGGCCAGTATTTGTTTTGTTGCCGGTCTACCGCTTAAACGGGTATTTATAATCGGCGGCATAATTGCCATTGGCGTGGTTATGCTAATTTCAACCAGCACCTATCGACGCGACCGCTTATTAACTTATCTACATCCACAGCGAGATTGTCAGGGAGCAGGCTACCAAGCTTGTCAAGCGGTTATCTCAGTTGGCTCAGGCGGTTTGTTTGGCAAAGGCCTGGGCCGTGGCGTGCAAGGCTTTGGCTATGTGCCCGAGGCGGCCAATGATTCAATTTTTGCAATTTACTCCGAGAAATTCGGCTTTATTGGTGTTGTTGCGCTGTTATGTATTTTTATGGTTTTATTCACCCGGTTGAAAAATATAATGGAACGTACCACTGATAACTTCAGTCAATTCATTGTCGCCGGCGTACTAGCTTGGCTGAGCATCCAAACAGTTATTAATATTGGGGCCATGATCGGTCTATTGCCATTAAAGGGCATTACACTACCATTTATTAGTTATGGTGGCACCAGTATTATTTTTATTACGGCCGCAGTTGGCATTGTCTTTAATATTTCGAGATACACTGACCTGAGTCCAAATTTGATAGCGGAAAGGGGAAGCTATGACAATTCTGGTCAGCGGCGGCGGGTCCGGCGGCCACATCACGCCTATCTTAGCCGTCGCCCATGAGCTAAAGTCTAAACGGCCGGACTGCAAGATTGTCTACGTAGGCGAGCGGAGTGGTAAGTTTCAGCAATTGACAACCGGTGATAAGTCGATTGACGAAGTGCACACTATTTTTGCTGGCAAATTTCGACGCTATCATGGTGAGTCTTGGTTAAAACGTTTAGTTGACCTACCAACCAACCTGAAAAATGTACGAGACGGCGTTTATCTCGCGATTGGTTATTTGCAGAGTCGAGGTTTAGTTCGTCGTATCAAGCCGGACGTAATTTTCCTTAAAGGTGGTTACGTTGGTTTACCAGTTGGCCTAGCGGCGGTTGGCCGAAAGGTGCCCTTCATAACTCATGATTCAGATGCCTTGCCAGGGCTTAGCAATCGTTTAGTCGCTAAGTGGGCTAAGTTACACGCCACCGGTATGCCACCAGAATATTACAGTTATCCGCCAAATAGTGTGCGCTACACTGGCGTATTGGTCGGTGATCAGTTTAAACCAGTTAATAGTGAATTGATGAAACAATATCGCCAAGACTTGAATTTACCGGTAGATGGGCTAGTTTTGCTAATTACTGGCGGCAGTTTAGGTGCCGAACGATTAAACAAGGTAGTTATGCAAGCTGTGCCTAGATTATTAGCCAAGTATTCAAACCTAACGATTATCCACCAGGTCGGACAAGGCAAGACCGGCTTGTATAAGGATTTAACTGACCAGAGCCGAGTGCAGGAATTAGAGTTTATGAATGGTATGGAGCGCTATATGGGGGCAGCTGACGTAGTGGTAACCCGGGCGGGCGCCAATACTTTGGCAGAGCTTGGAGTGCAAGGTAAGGCTTTGGTGGTGGTACCCAATCCGCTCTTAACAGCCGGTCACCAACTGAAAAATGCTGATTACCTAACGAAAAACCAGGCGGTTTTAACAGTTAGTGAAACAGAACTAACCAGTAATAGTGACGCCCTGACGGCCGCCATTGAGCAATTGCTTGATGATCCTGCCAAGCGTCGCCAACTTGGTAAACAATTACAAAGCTTAACCAAACCAAATGCCGCTAGTGCTTTAGCTGATTTATTAATAGAAGTAGCTGAAAATAAGCCTAATGTTTAATCGAAAACCCAAACCGAGTCAACGTCGGCCACTATCATCTCGACCGAAACGTAATCCGGCCTTTTCTTATTACAAAACTGAACCCCAAGAAATTAAAAACGATTCGTCCAAAAAATCACTGGCTAACTTACGACGTCTGTCAATTGATCGTCGTCAACATATGCGCAATTTGCCAACCTATGTTTCAGTTTTGTTAATCATTGGCTCGATTCTATATGCCACAACACTTGATACCACCCCTAAAATTTTAGTTGGTCGAACAGCTGACAAAAACAGTTTAGTCAGAAGCTCATCTGATTATCAGTCGGCGATTGGCGCTATTTTAAAACGTTCAATTTTTAACCATAACAAGCTAACGATTGATACTGACTCAGTCGCCAATGCCATCGAGTCGTCATTCCCCGAGATTGAGCACGCCACCGTGACTTTACCATTACTGGGCCGACACCCAATCATTGGGCTTGATCCATCCGAACCAGCTCTTGTTTTAAGTTCAACCAAAGGTTCATTTATTGTTGGCCAAGATGGCCGAGCATTAATCTCGACAGATAATTCAAACAGCCAAACTACCAATTCATTAACTAAAGTTGAAGATCAAAGTGGGCTGGTAGTAGAGCAGGGGAACGCGGCACTACCAAAAGACACAGTTGCATTTATTACAACGTTAATTAATCAACTAAAAAATAAAAACATTACCGTTGAGTCAATGATATTGCCAACCATTGCTGATGAATTGCATGTACGGATTAATAATCAACCGTACTATATAAAATTTAATCTACAAGGCGATGCTCGTTTACAAACTGGCACCCTGCTGGCAGTCATGGATAAGCTTAAAGCCGATAACATTACACCAGTAGCATATATTGATGTTCGACTTGACGAGCGAGCCTACTATAAATAAGTGTAACTGCAAGTGTAACCACCATAACAGGGTACTATCTGAACCATAACGTTTTTATATGCTTGTGTCAGTCATCGTTTTGTTAAGACGAGTATGGTTTGGTTAAAACTTTAAAGTTTGAAGTCCCAGCTACTCCACTCTCCCCCGAAGTTCGTATTTTGTTCATATATTATCAGATCTTTTATAAAACGAAAAAACTATATTAGCATAGTAAAGTAGGGCAATGTCAAATATTGATAATTAAACAAGCAAGGGCAGTAAAAATATATAAAACATCAAAACACGAAAAAGCAAATGTTTTCACGGGCTAGCTGTGGAAAACTTTACAATGAATAGTTAGCCGTATAGCTAGGTAGTCGCTACAGTAAATAAAGATAACTACACGGACTGGAGAATTGAATAGTTAACATTAATATCAATATATTTAAAATCTCCCCTGTAGTAGAGGTATAACTAATTAAACCATAAGCCAGATATAACAGTCGCAAAATATACATTGTACGACGTACGATGGATATGTTGATTGTGCTCTACTACACACATGGCGGCCGGTCCCACGGCCCAATTTTATTTTAAATTTTGTTTTAGCTGTCTACTCTACTTGTTAGTTAGGCATATTTATATAACCCGTTAATAATCACATAAATAATATATAGTTCGCAAAATGTTTAGTAGTCAATAACTTAGTCACAAAAAAAAGCGGGACCCTGATTGGATCCCGCCAGCTAAAATGCAAAGATTGTTTTAAAACTGTTCAATGGTCAGGGCTGGTTTATTCGTCGAGGTGGTAACTTTTGGGTTACTTACCTGCTTTGGCAAAACTACAACTGTTGTTCGGCTATGACTAATTACTTCAGGATGACGACTTGTGTAGTAATACATGCCACTAATGCCTAAACCAAGACCCACCAACAGCCCACAAACCATATCAAACATGGTTAACTTACGTGGTTTAGAGATATTACTTATTAGTTCCATAACACTTCCCTGTTACAGGACATATTATAACATAAGCATTAGCTCAATGTCAATATCTATTCGGCTTCGGCCAGAGTGTAGGTGGCTTTAGCGACACGTTTGAATTGGGGTTTACCTTGTAAGTTCAATAAGATAGTGGTTTCTTTGACGTAACGGCTCTTCAGTACGCGTTTAACAATTTCGTCACGATGAAGTGGTTCTTTCGACTTCTTTAGAACTTGGGTGATAATGTCGGCAACCGTACCCTTTTCATAACCCCACTCTTTTAGAGCGTAAATGCCTCGCCCGATTAGTACAAAACGCTTATCTTTAATTAATTCGTTGTGAATAGCCTGGGTCGTAACGTCTTTACGCTTAAAACTACTGTCTTTAATGGCTTTGGAGATCTCATTAAAGTGCATGTGTTTGCCGTTTTCCTTAAGAATAACGTAAATCTTGTCACGAATGTTCTTCGGATTGACCATTGGCCATTTGATTAAGCCCCAACGGCCATTGAGAGTGGCTAAATCCTTAGAGATGCTAGCCAGAGCTTCTGTGTGCTTAACGTCTTTACTATTAACAGCTTCAGCAACTTGGGCGATAGTGGCTGGTTCGCCGATTTTCTTAATGGCTTCAATGATGGCGACGGCCTGGTCCTTAATTTTCTTTTCATCATGGATAGCCTTAATCCCTACAGCATGGAAAAAGTGATCATTATCGTCGATTACGGCGAGCTCTGGGCATAATTCACATAGAAAAGCTACACGGGCTTGGTCCACTCGGCTATTGTCTTTAGATAACTGAGCGCTCAAATCAGTAATTCGAGCAACATTACCCATACCACTGATTTGTTGCTTAAGAGTTGTCTGAACTCCTTCAATATGTGGTAGTTTACCGCTACCTGCTGTCGACTTTAAGCGAGTGATGACGGCTTTTTCAAGCTGACGGACTCGCTCACGCGTAATACCTAATAATTCACCAATTTGTTCGAGTGTTTCCTTGCGATCAAACAGACCAAAACGTCTAGAAATAATCTCACGCTCGCGTTCGCGTTCAATTGTTCCCAAAATATCGTTGACGGTTTGCTCAATGTTGATACTGGTTGTTGAGTCAGCCATAAGTTCCTTTTACACGTCTTGTAATAAGATGATTATGTATTATTCTAAAACAAAACTTTTTATAAGTCAAGCCCCATGTTTTATAGACTTATTGTAGCATGAAATGGACTGTCGGGCGTGTATATGAGTTGGCAATATTACTACAATACTAGCGTGACAAGATAGCAAATTGTGGATAAATTTAGTTACATTACAATATAACTTGTCGTTAGTTCACGCAAACAGTGTAAGTTTAATTTAATTGGAAGCGTTTGTGCTGTTATGTATAGGTATATCGCCTAGTATGCTAAGGCTTATATTAGCTACTCGCATTGAGTGGCCCGCGGCGACATTTTCAATACGGACCTTAATCTTAATTTGAGAACCCGGCACAAAATTAGCCCTGTACTTCACTGGTTTGGTACAAAACTCTTGATAAGATGTCGAACCCTTGAGTGGCTGAAGTAATGAAGCTCCAGAACCTACTAAATTAATCCAGGCATTCTCAGCCGCAGCGCTTTTATCCCGTCGTATCAGTGCGCATACAAAATAGGAAGTGGCTTGCTTGGGTCTGGAAAGATAAAATGTGGTTTCTACTCCTGTTCCGCTACCATTTTTGCTGTTATAAGACGGTGGCAACTGATAGACCGATGTACCACTTGCAACCTGTCTGCTTTGATCGATAGTTTCTTTCACAGTATAAGGAACAGTTAACCCTTTGCCGGCATATGGTGTCATTTGTATAGGCAGACTAGTTTCCTTACTCATTACAGTAGTCGCAGCGTGACTAGCTCCTAGATATACTGCACCGCTGATTGAAAACATTGCCACCACAACTACTGCCATTACTTGCCTAGAAGCTAAAACTCTTTTGTATAAAACTCTGATGTCCATGTTTATCCTTTTATTTTTTTGATGTTGATTACCAAATACTTCTAGTAAGATGTTTGGACTAATATTATGCTAGCAACCCGCATAGCATGCGGAGCAGCATTATTTGTTACCCGGCCGTTAATAACATAACCAGGGTTTAAGTTGGCCTCAAAGAATAAAGTGTTCGTGCACGCATAGTAATAGCCATTGGTACCAGGAAGTGAATATTCAGTCGATACATTACGAGCAACCATCATAACCGACATGCGTTCGGCTGGTGCAGTCCTGTCTCGTCTAACTAAAGCGCAGATCTTATAACCAGTTATTTTTGATGGATAAACGTGGAATGTATTACCTGTTTCCACAGAAGTTGTACCACTGACGCTGTTGCTTAGACGCTTTGATGCCGGTAATTGGTAAACAGTTTGGCCGGTTGCTACAAGGCCGTCAGTATCTAGCAATTCTTGCACGGTATAGGGCATAACCAAACCGACGCTAGCATAAGGTTTCATAGACCAATAATTAGCTGTTTTAACTGCCTTACCAGGTAGCCGAACCGTTAAAGATGGAGGTAAAAAAGATTGAGGGGCTGTAACTGCATGACTAGCTTGCAAGTAAGCGGCCCCAAAATATGAAAATAAGCCAATTACCGCCACTCCAATGAAGGATTTAAGCGCGATTAATTTATATGATTGGCCGAAAGACTGTTTTTTAGAAGCCATTTTTTAGTTTCCTTTTATTTTTTAAAGCTTATAACACTCATGTTAAGACGTTTCTAAGTTATGTCAAGCCGTGGCGTGGATCTCTTGTCTATTTAATATAAATTATTCGTACTGTTATTGATTGGTAAAGTAACTTGTCGTTGCAGCTTAATATATGCAACTCGCATGGCGTGTTTAGCATTTACATTTATAACCTTTGCGATAATATCCATACCATTCAGAGATGGGTTGTAAGTCTGCCAACCAGTACATTGATCAGAATAACCGGTCGATCCCGCTAAGGAGTAGTTAACTATGGTCTTACCCATAGATACTTGTAAACCTTCATTTGGCGCGGTTTGGTCGCGCCTGACCTCGGCACATATTCGGTATAACGAAGGAACTGGTGGATTAACGTGAAATTTAGTTGATACCCATGTTTGACCAACAAAAGGCAGCACTTGGCAGCCTCCAGTGCTATCCCATATGAATACTATGCCACCGTTTGTAGTACCGATTATTTTCAAGATGTAACAACGACCGGCAATAAATGTGCCGGTATCAATTCGATAAGTGTTGTTTGTGGGACATGGACCCACCTGATTAGACGGAGAGTAAATCGGAGCATTACATTGTGCCGTCGAATAGCTACGATAACTGGCTGGTAAATGGTAAACCGTAGAGCCAGCATTAACATAATAAGTGTCAATGGTTTCCTTAACAGTATAAGGCAAAACGTTACCTCGATTGGCGCCAGGGGTCATAACGTGGAAATCAGCATACTTTACAGTAATATAGCCACTGGCCGCGTGGCTTCCTCGTAAATAGATACCACCGGCAATCGAGAAAATAGCTACAACTAATAGTGCAATTAACGGCCGATTGGGTGTGAGTTTCTGGTACCATTTGGCGCTAGTTTTTTTATTAGTTGCCATTTTTAGATTTCCTTTTGTTTTTGTGCTTATATCACTTATGTTAAGGCGTTTCTAAGTTTAGTCAAGCTAGACTGTGGATAATTAAGATATTTAAATTAGTCTGATTGGTCACTTTGTTGAAATGGCAAACACATATCAACAAACTTCTGGTAGTCAATACGTCCATGAAGAATAGCTCCTAACCCTTTTGCGTTCAATTCTTTAATGAGCGGCGGAGAAGGACGATAAGGATCTAGCGGATCTATCCCAAATTCTTGTCTTGCCCTTTCTACACCCACTTGTACAACTCCGTGATCGCCTGCCCGAGTTAAATCTAACAGTTGCTCTTTAGATTTGTTCTGTAGTCGGTCAACGGATAGGATTGAACCAATGTGATAGGCCTCTAACTCCCCTCTTAATTCCTGCATATCAACTGATTTTTGAGAGTGGTATAACAAAACAGGTTTTCTTTCAATCTGTTCAACGTGAACTAATTCGTGAGCGACATCTTCGGGTCGGGAGTGCTTTCTATCATGTTTTATAGTGAACGTTATCATTGGCTTCATCTTAACTAAGGCAATTCCCTTGTCTGGACCATTCAAAAAAGCAAGTCTTATTCTGTGTTCAGCATCTAAGACGCTGGCCAACGTACCAGTATAGGCCTCAGTTAGATCGGGGATTGTGAAAACAGTAGCTGGTGAATCAGGTTCGTGAGCAACAAGTTTGTTGTAGACCTGATCTACGCTGTATGGCGAGCGTGGTTCCCATAATTCAAACTGTCTTTGAGTATTGGCTTGTTGGGTTTGCGTCTGCCGATCAAAATCGTCTGATACTGTAAATGACTCACCAGGATAGACAGCAGTGATCGGTAAAACTTCATCATCCTTATATTCATTCGGCAGTAGAACTTGTCCATTACTAATATTGGCCACCACTACAGCCGACAATCTCTTCGTAAATTTGGTGGCCAAACTACCTAATCTCTGATTAATGTCTGGCTCTCTGAACGATTCAATGGCGCGGTCAATAGTACGATCAATATATTGATGCCGTTCATGTGTTTCGCCTGACACCACTTTCATGTTAAGCAATGTACAGTTTTAACTCAACTAGTCAATATTATAATTAGCTATTTTTTGCGAAAAGGTCGTTTATTTTTGGCCGGTGCTTCAGCTAGTAGTTTTTTGGCTTCGGCCTCAGTTATCTTGGCCGGATCGGTTTCTTTAGCAATTTTGGCATTTTTCTTGCCATCGGTCACATAAGGTCCATATGGTCCATTCACAACACTGATACCACCTTCAAACTTGGCAATATATTTATCGGCTTCTTTCTGAAGTTTTTCGGCATACAGTTTGCGGGCTTCACTCTCCGTTATTTTATACGGATCTAGCGGTTTGATTGAGACAAATGTCTTGCCGACTTTTACATATGGACCAAACCGACCAATGTTAGCTTGAATCTCCTCGCCTTGCTCGGTTTGACCAACAACCCGTGGTAATTGCAACATTTCAAGTGCCTGCTCTAGCGTTACATCGTCTAACTCTACACCCGTTGGCAACGGTGCAAAATCAGGCTTCTCTTCACTCTCAGTCTCGCCACGCTGGATCATTGGACCATAACGGCCGTAACGAACCATAATCGGCTGGCCAGTCTTAGGGTCTTTGCCAAGTTCCCTGGCCTGAGTCGCTTCTTGGCGACTAACTTTTTCCGAACTTTTAACTAACGGATGAAAATGCTTGTAAAAATCTTCAAGTGTTTTAGTCCATTCCCGTTTGCCATCGGCAATATCATCAAATTCTTCTTCGGCTTTAGCCGTGAAGTCGTAATCGACTATCGAAGCAAAATTCTTGACCAAAAAATCGGTGGTTACATCGGCCATAGCTGTCGGCAGTAGTTTATTTTTGTCGGCACCATAAGTTTCATCAATCGTTTGTTCAGTAATTTTGCCGTTTTTCAGCAGCAGCTGTTGGACCTGTCGGACTTGACCTTCCAGATCAGTTTTTTCAATATATCCTCGAGTTTGAATCGTGCTAATAGTTGGTGCATAGGTGCTCGGCCGACCAATTCCTAACTCTTCTAGTTGCTTGACCAAACTGGCTTCAGAATATCGAGCTGGCGGTTTAGAAAAAGCTTGTATTGCAGCCATCTCTGTTAAATCAAGTTTTTGTCCGGTTTCGACCTGTGGCAATATGGTATCGGCTTTGCCCTTGCCGTAAACCTTTAGAAAGCCATCGAATTTTAAGACTTCTCCCTTAGCTAAAAACAGTTCTGGACCAGCCGAGCTAGCAATTGTAACTTCGGTACGATCAAGTTCAGCCGGTGCCATCTGACTAGCTATTGCTCGTTGCCAGATTAACTGGTAAAGCTTGCCCTGGCCATCATCGTCACCGGCTGATAATCGGCTAAAATCTGTCGGTCGAATGGCCTCGTGGGCCTCTTGGGCGTTGGTGGCTTTGGCCTCAAATTGACGGCTTTGGTGATAATTAGCCCCATAGGCGGCTTTTATTTGCGTTTCAGCAGCTTTTATGGCAAAAGTTGATAAAACCGGGCTATCGGTTCGCATGTAGGTTATATGGCCACTTTCGTACAGTCGTTGAGCCAGTGTCATGGTTTGTCGGACACCATAACCTAATTTACGGCTGGCTTCCTGCTGAAGTGTACTGGTCGTAAACGGTGCTGAGGGGTTACGACTGCCAGGTTTTTGATCAACGGTCTTAACGCTAAAATCAGCATCCTTGCTCTTATCTAGAAATTTATTGGCATCTGGCTGGTTATTTAATTTATCAATTAGCTCAGCGATTAATTCACCGCCACTGGCTTTAAAGGTTGCGCTGACTTTATAAACTGATTTTGGCTGGAAATCTTTGATTTCGCGTTCGCGCTCGACAATTAATCGTACGGCGACTGATTGTACCCGGCCGGCACTTAAACCGGGACGTACCTTTTTCCAGAGAACCGGACTGAGCTCATAGCCCACTAAACGGTCTAAAATGCGTCGGGTTTGCTGAGCATCAACCAGGTGCATATCAATATCACGGGGGTTTGCCACAGCGTTTTCTATGGCTGACTTGGTAATTTCATGAAAGACAATCCGTTTAGTATTAGTCGGCTTGAGCTTAAGTGTCTCACTGAGATGCCAAGCAATCGCCTCACCTTCACGGTCGCTATCGCTGGCTAACCAGATGGTATCGGCACCCTGACTGGCTTTTTTTAAATCGCTAATTACTTTCTTCTTATCCGGGCTTATCTCATAGGTTGGCTTAAAATGATGCTCGATATCAATATTTAGCCCTTTTTTAGGCAAGTCACGGACGTGACCAAAGCTGCTTTTAACAGAGTAATCTTTACCTAAATAACGTTCAATCGTCTTGGCTTTGGCTGGCGATTCAACAATCACTAAGTTTTTCGGCATTCTTTAATCTTTAGCGTATACGACTTAATAATGCAACTTAAAATCGCGTCGGTTTTAGAGCTGTGATAATTTATAACCGGCCCAAACACCCACAAATCCGCCAAGTGTGCCGGCCACAATACCCCAGAGGCCGAAAAAATTACCATGATCAAACAAACTACCAATCCAGCTACCGGCGGTGGAGCCGACAAAAATGCCAACATAGATAAGTGATTTAGCACCCATGCTAGCGATTATACTACTTATGCCAATCGCCAATTACCGGCACCGAGTGGCTTAATCTTGCCAGTGATTTCCAGCATACTCAGGGTTTGATTGAAAGCTGGGATGGCAAGCTGACTCTTGATTTGCAGTTCAGCACTATCAGTTATGCCTTGTCTAAGCTGGGCTAAAATCGCTTCCTCATGTTCATTGGCGCCTTGGATTGACCTGGTTACACGAGTCGAGACCAGTCCCATGGCCATTAATACATCGTCAGTCGAGGTTACTGGTATAGCGCCTGCTTTGATTAAATTATTAGTACCCTGACTTGTTAGACTGGTAATGTTTCCGGGTACCGCCATAACTGTCCGGCCTTGGTCAAGGGCAAAATTGGCGGTGTGTAAGCTACCGCTCTTTTCAGCCGCTTCCGTGATTAATACCGCATCGCTGAGTCCTGAAATAATCCGATTGCGAGCAATAAACTGATAACCGAGTGGTTCAGTCTCCTCTGGGTATTCACTAATAATTACTCCACCACTTTGTAGAATTCGGTTAGCTAAATGATAGTGTGATTTAGGATAAATTCGCTCAACACCACATGCTAGTACGGCTACCGTACAGCCATCGGCGTCTAATGCTGCCTGATGGGCAATGCTGTCGATCCCCAGTGCTAAACCACTAATGATTACAATTCCTCGACTGGCTAAATCACTAACAATTTTTATGGTTACAGCTCGGCCGTAAGGGCTGGCTTTGCGACTGCCGACCACTGCTAGTCGGGGCAAATTGGCAAAGTTTTCTAAATTACCACGGTAAAATAGTTGTTTCGGTGGATTAGCGATATGTCTAAATTCAGTTGGTAAAAACTTCGAATTAAGCTTTAGCGTATTGACAATCATTTACAATTATTAAGTGGTATTGACATAATGAAACATATTTGCTAAAATTGCAATTCGTAAATCCATGTTAGTGGATTTTATGTACCTTATACCCATTCTAACTCTTCTCACGTCCGCGTGAGAAGCAACGTTAGATTGTTTTAGAGCGTGCTATCTAAGTTGTTACCCTCCACTTTTCTAGCTAGCTGGTTTGACCAGCAGCGTTCTAAAACAAACTAACCCCTTTAAGACACCCCATATAGCGTTTACGCAGTATGGTGGTTCACTTCGGTGGGCCGATAGTGCGAGTCCCAAAGATTCCTGCCACTAGTGGCGGGAGGCACATCACTTAATTTGATTATGGTGTTTGATGCTTCGCCGGGTGGGCTTGAAGGGTGTAAAAGGTCTCCAGCGGTGCCCACCCCCTCTGGAGACCTTTTAGATTTTACAGATTATTAAATAGATGTTAGAGTATCCTACGCATGTCAGAAATTATTACCGAACAACCAACTCGGCTTTTAGCCGAAGATTATTATCAAAATCCTGAACAATTTAAGATAAACCGGCCATTGCACCTTTTGGCCCGTAAAGTGTTATTGCCATCGATGGCTGTATTGCATGGTCGAACTAATGTCTTAGCTCCCGAAACCAACCTCGCTGAACTTGAAAAACCAGTCGTTATCGCGGCGACGCACCGCTCTTGGGAAGATATTCCCCGCACCGTGGCTGCCACGCGCGAGGTCGGCCTAAGGCCAATCCGATTTGTTTTTAAAGCTGAACTAAATAAACCACGAGCCTTGGGCTACTTATTTGAGAAATTGGGTGGTGTGGCGGTTGAACGCCATGAACCAGATACTGGCGGACTGTTTAAAGTCCTTGGCGGTTTCTTAGATGAAGGCGATAATGTCGCGATCTATCCTGAAGCAACTCGCAAACGTGAAGACGTTCGGCGGCTTGGCGAGTTAAAACCTGGTGCTTCAGTCTTAGCTGGCCGACGCAACTTGCCAATGGTGCCATTAGCAATTGCCGGTATGGCGGACGGCGAGCACCCAACCATGCGAGGCCGAATGCCAGTAGTGGCGGTCTTTGGTGAACCAATTACCCGTGAGGTAGCCGGTTCAGTCAAAGAGATGCAAGCGGCTCTCGAAATCAGCCTCCAGAACTGTCTGGATGAGGCTTACGAACAACGCGAACTCTACAGCAGTGACTTTATTCAAAAAATTGGGGTGTAATATAAAACTATGCAAGCCGATAAAGAACTTGGAGTTTTTTACTTGACCAGTAGCGAAGCTCTCTTGATTGATGTCGACCAAAAACGAACCGTCCGACCGATTCGCGAAGCCTATGACATTGCCAATGATGCTTTGTTAGCATTAACGTTATATAGCGCTTATTGCCCACAGGAAATGTATCCTGAACAACCGGCTCTACGTCAATTTGCTGAAGAAAACCGCCATCGTAGCATTCGATTAGCTCAAGGGATTTTAAAAGCCGCGGAAGTTGAAATTGACTGGGAATCAGCTCAGGAGCGGTTGGTTAGTACTTTCGAAGCCTATATAAGTGATAAATGACCAAGTGTCGGCTTAGGCGTTGTTATACGATTGAAATTATCAGACAATCCAATTCCCTAATCTAGTAACTTTATCCACAACTGGCGTTAATCAGCTTGATAGTTCTACATTTTTGTAATTAAGGGTATAGTCAATGTATAACCTTAAAGGAAAACAAATGACTAAAACTACAAATAAACGCAAAACTTCTGTCGGACAGAAGTTATTAAGTGCTGTAAAACCAGGTAGCGTGAAGAGTGGAGCGTTGCTTTTTATGCTTGCCTTTGCGGTTATTGGTGGCAGCTACATGCTTTTTCGCAGTTATGCGGCCACCGAAATCGTTAAACAAGCTTGGGCGGATAATGCTCCCAACCTAATCAAGCTAAGCAGCGGTTCGGCAGTTAAGCAAACTGATCCTGTTGGCGGCGCGCCATCTACTAAGGCTTGGCGACTGAAGCGTAATGCAATAGTTTATGCTGAGTACAATTATCCGAGCAAAACCCCCCCCAGCAATATCAAATTTTGTGTATATTCCAGGTTCCCGTTGGTCAACCCCAGAAATGAGTTTCTTATATATGGCTGGCTCAAGTTCCAGGCTGGTAGCAAGAAATATCAAGAACAATGTTATCGGCCGACAAAGTTTTTGATCAAAAATGGCAATCGAATTGGATTTGAAGTCCAAAATTACGGTCCTGGCGATATGTTCATCTTGTATATGGCGTTCAAGTACACCTTATAAAATAAAACTACGAGTGTCGGCTGGAAGACTATCACCAGCTACGCACTCAGTGATCAAAACATTTACTTCTTTTAATAAGTTGGTCATTTGAGTCTGCTCATCCGCGTTAAATCTAGATAGTACAAAATCGGCACTATCGCCCTCGTGTTGATGAGCGTTGCCAATTCCAATTCGAATTCGGCCAAAATCTTCGCCAAGTCGCTCAATGATTGACTTAACTCCGTTATGACCAGCATCACTGCCGCCCACGCGGCTGCGAATTTGGCCGAACGGAATATCCAACTCGTCGTGGACGACTAAAATATCAGCATTAGTTAATTTATAAAAATGAGCGGTTGCTTCAACGGCTGCGCCGCTTAGGTTCATATAAGTCGTCGGTTTGATGACAATAAGACGTTTATCACCAATCAGACCGCTGGTGTGCAGGCACTTCAAGTCCTTTTTAACTACCCAGCCCGGTAAGTCATGCTGTTTGACGAAGTTATCAACCGCTGCGAAACCAATGTTATGGCGGGTGCCATCATAATCTTTAGCCGGATTACCCAAACCAACGATCAGTACTGATTTATTAAGTCCTAATGTATATAACGGAGCACTGCTGCTGACCTGCGGTTTTTTTTGAAATAAAGCCATAACTAATTCTAACTCGTTTTGGGGCGATCGCCGTGTTTATGGGTGACGTGTTTTTCGATAAACCAAAACTTAATGGCTGTACCGTTAAAACCGTAGCGCTGTCTAAGTTCACGTTCCATGTAACGTTTGTAGCTCCAGTGGATAAATTTGGTATGGCTGCCAAAGACTTTAAAGCTTGGCGTCGGGTTGTCGTTTTCTTGGATGATGTAGTTAAGTTTGGGTGCTCGATTTTTAAGTCCGGCTGGCGGATGTTTCACCGTCACTGATTTTAACCACTGGTTAAGCTCGGCAGTCTTAATCCGGCGAAATCGTTCATCGGTTATGTCTAATACCAAATCAAAAATTTTAGTCACGTTTTGGCCGGTGACTGAACTGGTAAATATTAATGATGCCCATGGCACAAAGTTATAGTCTTGCTTGAGTTTGGCGGCCAGTTCATCGCGTGTAAATGGTGTTTTTTGATCTGACATGGTGTCCCACTTACTAATGACTAAAATCAAGCCCTTGCCAGCTTCCTTGATTAAACCGGCAATTTTTTGATCGAGTGCCACGCCAAGTTCATTGACGTCCATGAGTAATAAACAAACATCAGCTTGCTCGATCGCACTGAGTGATCTTAAAACGCTAAACTGTTCGATACCCTGCTCGATTTTACCGCTGCGGCGGATACCGGCGGTGTCCATCAGCTCGATTTCTTTTTGCTTATATCCAATTACCGTTCGGTTAACATCGCGGGTAGTACCAGCACGAGCGGCTACGATGGCTTGCTGTTTTTTGGCCATAGCATTAAAAAGCGCTGATTTGCCAACGTTAGGCCGGCCAAGAATGGCCAGATGAATGCGGTCATCCGATACTTTAATTTTGGATCTGGGAATTTGATCAATTAGTTGGTCAAGTAATTCATCAATTCCTTGATTTTGTGTGGTCGATGTTAAAATAACCGGTTTAATACCCAAGTTAAGGTAATTATTGGCGACTGCTCGTGGTTGCTTATCGGACTTGTTAACGACTAAATAAACCAGTTTGCGACTTTTAAGCGCTAAAGTCGCAACTCGACGGTCCTCATCAGTTATGGCAGCATCAGCTTCAATTACCACCCAAATC
The DNA here is from genome assembly GCA_035480035.1 of Saccharimonadales bacterium (SeqCode). Classification (GTDB taxonomy): domain Bacteria; phylum Patescibacteriota; class Saccharimonadia; order Saccharimonadales; family OMJO01; genus DATIID01. Next base: position 122,836 of record DATIID010000001.1, read on the forward strand.
ACGTCGGCACTATCAGTAGCCTGAATAATTTGCTCTTGAATTGTGAGCTCAAAATCATCTTCCGCGGATTTCATGCCAGCAGTATCAACCAGCCAAAAATCCTGGCCTTTGTACTCCGCCCGAGCGGTAATACTATCCCGCGTCGTTCCAGCTTCACGGGCCACAATTGCCTCACGCCGTCTTAAGATGGCATTAAATAAGCTGGACTTGCCGACGTTTGCCCGGCCGACAATGGCCACAATTGGTACTTTTTTCATCCTAAAAGATTAGCATTTTGTTAGAGTATTGACAACTAGTTAAAACGATTTTATTAGATTTCTTTAGTTTTTCCCTTGGCTAATGAACGGAGCTGATAGTCGCCAAATTTAATACGATGGAGTTTGACGACTGTATAGCCAAGGGCGTCAAAAGTGCGGCGGATTTGTCGGTTGCGACCTTCCGACATAGTCACTTTCCAGTTTTTATCGACGCCTTGTAGCCTAAGACTGCTCAGTCCATCATGCAGTTTGACACCCTCAAATATTTGAGTTTGATCGCCAGTAGTTAAGGTTTTATTTAACTTAACTTCGTATATCTTCTCTTTTTGGAAAGACGGATGGGTTAGTTGATTAGCCAGTTCGCCATCATTAGTTAACACTAAAAGGCCAGAGCTATCTTTATCGAGCCGACCGACTGGTTTAAGATTGTGGTATTTAGCTGGTAACAAGTCATAAATTGTCTGACTGCCCTGGCCGTTACGACTACAAATATAGCCAATCGGTTTATTGAATATAATGGTGAGCGTTGGTTTAAGTTTCAACGGCTGATAGTTAAACGTTACGACATCGTCGTTTTGAACGTTATAGCCGGTTTCGGCAAGGCGCCCGTTAACTAAGACCTGGCCAGACTCAATCGCTTTGTCCGCCGCCCGGCGACTTAAACCACTGGCTTTGGCAACATATTGATTGATTCTCATTTAGATAGTTTATAACGCGATTGAGCTGGGGTCATTGGGGCCCGGAGCTGATGGTGGTGGACTAGGCGGCGTTAAAGTACCTGATGAACCTTCTTTCGCCAGCAAATCATCCAAGTTTGGACCGTCTAATGGTTGCCCGGTCGGGCTGATAACTTTTTTGTGAACTGGTGGACTATCATCACCCGGTAGTTTGTCCGGTCGTGGTGGCCCGCCAGAAATTGGCGCGTCGTTATTATTGTTGCTGGGTGATGGCTGTAGTTGAGGGGTTGGGTCAGTAGTTATTGCTGGTGGAGTTGGCGTATCGGTCTGAGGTGGTGAGCTTAGCGGTGGTGCAGTTGGGGTTGGTGGCATAGGATCTGGAGTTGGTGGATTGACGCTCGCCACAAAATCATTAATTTGTTTGTTAATTTGGTCTTCTTCATTGGAATTAGTTTGAGCCAGTGCTGAATCGGCTTTCGGGCCAGTTGACTCGATATTAAGACTTGATAGATCGATTTGTGGTGTGGTGACCGGCGCAGCTGGTATTGTTGGGGCAGCTGGCACTGGTGGTGTAATTGGGCCGCCGGTTGTGGCGGCGTCGTCGCTGACAACACCGGATGATGACGGACTTGTGGTACCTTCCAGGACTTCTCTAGCAACTCGGGCCACATCTTCCAATGTGACTTGTGATTTGACAAGATAACGATCAGCGCCTAATTTTTCGGCTCGATTTTTATCTTCGGCTTGAGATAAGGCGGTCATCATAACCACTTTAGTGTTTTTGGTCTCTTGAGTACCACGCAAAATATCAAGCATATCGAAACCGCTGATTTTAGGCATCATGACGTCAGAAATAATTAAGTCCGGCTTTTCTTTGACAGCTAAGGCCAAGGCTTCCTCGCCGTCGCGAGCACTAACGATTTCATAACCCTCTGCTAATAGTCGAGCCTCGTAAATCTCCCGAAGGTTGTTATCATCCTCGACCAACATTATTTTTGCCATGACGTTTGATTTACCTGCTTAAGCCATTAACATGCTTATGTTACCAGTTATTGTATCACGAGTCCAAATGCCTATTATTAAGTGGTTAATGGTGAAAATGACTTTGACTCCTTGGTTTGTAAATTGCTGGCCTGCTGGGTGTTTAGGCGGGGCAAGTTGATATAAAAAGTTGTGCCCTCGCCAAGTTGGCTTTCAACCCAAATCCGACCTTGGCTAAGTTCAACAATGCTTCGGCTTATAAATAAGCCCAGTCCGGTGCCGTTAATACTTCGAGTGGTTGAGTTGTCGACTCGGTAAAACTTCTGGAACAGATGAGGCAAATCTTCGGCAGCGATGCCAGCACCAGTATCCCGGACGTAAAGTTGGATGACCTTGTCATCACCTGTTAAGCCGACCGAAATTTTGCCATGATCAGTGTATTTGACGCCGTTATCAAATAAATTGGTAATGGCTTCACGCATTCTGTCGGGATCGGCTTGAGCATAATATAGCGGCCGAATAACCTTTTCACCGGCGGCAGTGGTTTTAGTTTCGTTACCACCAGAACCAATCAAAAATTCTACCGTTAAACCTTTCTTTTCAGCCGTGAAGCGCAAACTGTCGGTAATCTGCTCGAGTAGGGCGCCAAACTCTACTACTTGAGGGTGGTTGACTAAACGGCCGTCCTCGGCCTTAGCGCTAGTTAACAAGTCTTGGAACAACTGCCCTAAATGTTTAGTACTGGTGTGAGCCTTTTCCAAATAATCACGGGCTCGACCGTCAATGTTGGCAACGTGAGGGTTAAGAGCCAGGGCTAAGTAACCTTCAATCGCTGCCACAGGTGTACGCATTTCATGACTAGCGGTGCTGATAAAGTCGGCCCGTTGTTCTTCGTCGGCCCGTTCCTGTGTAACGTCGCGAAAAACACCGACCACAGCATTAACTGCATTCTTACTATCAATAATCGGTGTAACAATCAAATGGATGGGGATTTGGCGGTTAGCTTTGGTCATAATCACCGCTTGGTTATCACGAAACGGCTTCTGCTCACTCATCACCCTAGCAAATGGCTCATGCTCTTGATCATAAGCCCGGCCTTTAGTATCGATCAATTGTAAAACTGAATGGTAATCTAGGCCCTCAGCATCTTCCTTTTTCCAGCCAATCAGTCTTGAAGCGCCATTATTAAACACCTGGATAGTATTCTTGCTGTCAATCATTACCACCCCATCCTCAATTGAACTTAGGATGACCTCAGCTTTAACTTTTTCGGTACTGGCTTCGTTACGACTGCCGACGATTGCTTTGGCATCGTGACGGCGAATAATCAGTGCAAAAATAACCCCCACTAATACTAAAATCGCCACGCTAAAAACAATTAACCAGACAGATGATGAACTGGAACTGCCGCTTGCGGTTGCAAAGTCAATGGGTATCATAAAATAACCAAGTGATAACACTTATGGTTTATTATCGGTGTTTTAGGGTTAATTTACAACTGTGCCGTCTGGACTTGCCACCCCTGTCATGCTAGTATTACGCCGTTAATGGTTGTGTAAAAGCTGGCCCCGTCGTCTAGCGGTTCAGGATATCTGGTTCTCATCCAGAAGATCGCGGGTTCGAATCCCGCCGGGGTCACCAAAGTTCGCTATAATAAGTTTAATGAAAAATTTTATTAAGAAATACATCAATGTTTTTTTAGTGGTGCTACTAGTTAGCTTCATCTATAGTTCGATTTACACTACTGCTCAGCAGGTCTTAAGAATGGACGCCAATGACCCTCAGATTCAGATGGCCGAGGACACTGCCGCCAAACTCGATGAACACTTCAAGCCCCAAGCTTTAACTGGCCGATATATTGACGTGGGTCGTAGCCTAGCACCATTCATTATCATTTACGACAAATCTGGCGAAGTTGTGGCTGGTTCTGGCTATTTGGATAACCGAGTGCCGAAAGTCCCTCTTGGGGTTCTTAAGCACTCTGAAAATAAGACAAATGGCAACCGGGTAACTTGGCAACTGAGCGGTAATGTCCGCATTGCTTCAGTGACTGTAGCGACACGTCATTATTATGTGTTAGCCGGTCGTAATCTACGTGAAGTTGAAAACCGCGCGAACGACGTCTTAAAGATGGTGACCTTTAGCTGGATTATTTCTCTACTGACTGTTGGTGTATTTTATAAACTTAAAATTCACCCTGACATTCCTGAAAAGAAACTATCGAAGAATTTGCACAAGCGGTAGCTCCTGCCAATTCGACACGTAGCGTGGACTGAGCAAGCGATGCTTGGGCTGCCAATTATCACCTAAATCCTCAGTTGCCCAACGAATGGTACGCTTGCCCCAGCGGTTATTGATCTGGTCAATCATATTCATCTTAATCTTGGAACGATCAAAGCCTGTTGGATTGACGTAACCTAACAAGTCAGTCTGCAATCGGCTAGCCGGCACAAAATCATATAGCCAGACACCAGCCCGATGATACAGTTGCCGCTGATCATAAATTTGACTAAATTGACTAACTAATCGGCTCAGTATCAACCCCGTGTCAGCCGTTGGTGTCGAAAACTTAATTTCCCTTGTCCACGACCGGTAACCGGGTTTATGACGACTAGTGGTTAAGAATAAACCGGCCCGACGTGTTAGTTGATCTTCACGGCGCAAGCGGTAAGCTGCACCAGCGGCGAAGTTAGCCAGCGCCGCTTCAATAACGCCGGCATTGTTGGTATCCTCACCAAAAGTACGGGTCCGGGCAATGCTTTGCTGTAATTTGCCTTCACGCTGTAAGCCATAACATGGGACACCGTTTAGCTCGGCCACCATTTGCCGGCCATGAATGCCCATTAATTGTTGAGCAAATTGTGGCGACAACTCCGATAGCTGCCAAGCATTACTAATACCTTCGGCTTTAAGCCGTGGCGCCAGCCGCCAGCCAACGCCCCAAATGTCTTGAATAGCCGTATTAGCCAAAAACTGCTGCGGCCATTTTGGTAGGGCCAGCACGCCGTTATGTTCGGGGTGTTTTTTAGCATATTCGCTGGCTAGTTTGGCCAGGGTTTTAGTTGGGGCAATACCAATCGACACTGGAATGCCAACCCAATCAAGGATTTTTTGCCGAACTACGCGTCCCCAGGCTGGATAATCTTTAATCTTTAGTTGGCTGAGGTCTAAAAATGATTCATCAACTGAATAAACTTCAATGCGCGGTGTAATACTGGTTAGTAGCATGGCAATTCGTTTACTAATATCACCATAGAGTTCAAAATTAGCTGAAAATTGAATCACACAGTGGTCTTTAAATAATTGGCGGTACTTAAAGGCTGGTGCCCCCATTGGGATACCAAGAGCTTTAGCTTCATTACTGCGGGCTACGGCACACCCGTCATTACTCGATAAGACTACCACTGGCTGGCCTTCTAAATCTGGCCGAAAAACTTTCTCGCAGCTAACGAAGAAGTTATTACAATCAATTAGTGCAAAAATTGGCTTACGCATCAGTAGTCCCGGTATGGATGGATAGTCGTGGTGACTACGCCCCAGTGCGATGTACCCTGGGGTAGCCGTGACGGCAGACTAATCACAAATGATTCGCCTTGCCACCAAACAATTAAATCATTCGGTCGAGCGTCAACCACCCGGTCGACAATAATAATATCGCCGGCAAATATGCCGCTTGACTGCCAATCGTTACCACTGATACGCATAAAGTAAGTCCCGGCCATATGTTTTACCAGTAAGCGGTTAAGATCCAAACTATCCAGCGAGCCGTCAAGCGCTGGATTTGGGAAACCTGCGTGGACCGATACGCCGTCCAAGTCGCCGCTGGTTAGTTTTGAGCCAATCATGACAGTGCCTTTCGGTTAACCAATGTCCATTGATTGTCTTCCAGGCGCAAGCGGAACAACTGTTGACCATCAGTCATGTCAAACAGCCGAACTAAGTGCTGACCGGTTTGGATTAAGTACTGCAAACCGCTATCGATAAATGAGTAGGACCTATCGTCAACTGTGATAGTCCGCGGCACGCTTTTAATACCTCGTTTATTAACAAAGGTGTAAGCGTTAATTTCAATTTCGTGATTCATTTTCAAACTCCTTATAAAATTACAAATAAACTGGTTAAGGTTATTACCAGTAAACGGCTTTTAAGGACAGGAGCTGCTTGCCAAGTCTGCTTAACCGTTCCTAAGCGGCTTGAAATACAAGAAGCTGGTGTTTGTAATTGGACTAGCAGGGACCGAAGTGTGCAAAGTCCGAAGTTTGAAAAGCCTGTGAGTGGATGGTCGAATCGACTCATACCCACATGACTAATGCTTATTTTGAGCCGCTGAACCGGCTTTGACAAGTCTGGAAAATTCTAAAATTTATAGTTTAATTTTCTGCAGATAAGCGACGAGTTCTTTGGGGGTGATGTCAGCCTTGATAATATAGCCATCGGCGAGCTTTTCAGTTTCGGCTTTATGCTCCTCGTCCTGTTGCAAGTTAGTTGTTAGGATTATCTTGCTATGAAGTTTAGGGGTTTTAGCCGGGTCGCGCAGAATTTTTAAAATCTCGGTTCCAGTCAAATTAGGGATCATGATGTCGAGCAAAATAATATCGTATTGATCAGTCTGAGATTCCTGAAGGCCGGCGTTGCCATCAAAGACGTTTTTGACTTGATAACCGGCTTTAGTTAATGCCCGGGTGTATAGATCGCCGATGAAATGCTCGTCTTCAACACACAAAACGGTGATTGGCTTTCCAGCTGGAGTTAGCGGTGTGGTGTTAGTGGGTGCGGGTGAATTTGGGTCCATTGATTACCTTCTATATAAACTGTGATTTTTAATCCAACCATGGGCCTGGCGGACGACGCCTTTATTATTGCCTGCTTTTAGCTCTTCGGCAAGTTTTGAAGCCGGTAATAGCGTGAAGCCAAAAATACTGCCCTCACCTTCTTTAGACTGGACCCAAATTTCACCGCCGTGTGAGTTAATAATGGCTTTAGATATATACAGGCCAAAACCGGTCCCACTGATTTTACCGGATGAACGATGGCTACGATAAAACTTATCAAACAAATGTGGGATAACAGCGGTTGGAATACCCGGTCCATAGTCTTGGATAGTTGTCTCGACGTTGCCGTCTTTATCTAGCTTGGCGCGAATCGTAATTGTCTCGCCTTCGCGGCTGTATTTAATGGCATTACCGACCAAGTTGTTGATAACTTCAATAATCGCGAACTTATCAACGGCGACTGGCGGCAAGTCGGGGGCAATATCGACCCGTAGATGACGCTTATGGACCTTGGCATTGAGGTCTAACTCTTGACAGGTTGGCTGTAAAACATCCAACCAGTTACTTTCGGCCATGTGCAGCGACAATTGATTCTGGTCAATCCGAACGACATTTAGAATATTAGCAAAGAAAGCATTAAGCTGTTGGGCCGATACAATCATCCGACTGAGGTATTCGGCCATTTCAGGATCAAGTTTGCCTCTCAGTTCATCGTCAAATACCTCAATGTAGCCGCGTAATATGGTTAGCGGGGTACGCAACTCATGGACGGCCAAAGCGATGAAGTTAATATCGTCGTCAGTTTTGCTATACTCAACCGTTCGGTCAACGATTACCAGTATGAATTCACTGCCGTCTGTATTATCGCGGTTATAGTAAGTCAATAGATCGCATAATTTAACCTGATTATCTGGGCGGCGTAAACGCACTCGTTCCCAACTGGCTGTAGCATTGATTTTGTTCTGTTTACAGTCCTCAATCCATTTATCAAGCGTGGGCTCGGTTGAAAATTCCAAGTCGATAGCGTCATATAATTGTTTTCCAACTAAGATTTGTTTGTCGGGACTACAATAATCAATCGCCATTGGCGAGGTTAGCACCACTTTTTGATCTTTGTTAAAGACGATTAATGGCAGCGGCAAATGGTTGACGATGGTACTAGCCATACTGTTGAGAGGATTAATCTTTTCGGTCGTCGGTTGCCCACCTTGACCAACCAACTGGTAAATGTAGGTCAACATGGCTGAAACTAATTCTTTGCCGACTTTGATGGTTTCCAAATTTGGCGCAGTTGTTTCACTATGGCCGGGCGTGACATGTAAAAACCCTCGCCAAATGTCAAATAGTGGTGCGGTGGCTTGGTTGACTACCAGACGACTTAACCACAATGAGCTAACCGCTGCTAACAATAGTAGAATTGGGACAGTAATTATCAGTGGTAATTTGATAACCCCGATCAAAATTATTGCTAATATAACCAAAAATAAACTAGTGCCCAATACAGCAATCAATAGCTTTTGATGAAGTTGTTTTTTTAATTCGCCGAAGTGATCCATGCCCCACCCATATTCGGTTAGGGTTTAAAACTGACCGAACCGGCCGTACCGACTAAAGTTATCCAGGTTTGACCAGGGTCTAATTTTACTTCGGTGCCACTATCATCCTTAAAGTGGACTTGCAAATTGCGGTCGGTTTTTGACCAGTTAAGTTGACCAACTACACCATCTTGGAAGACAAAGGCTGTACCGTTGCCGATTGATTGATAATAAGTGTGTACTCCATCTGGGTCGGGACTTTCGGGTACTACTAGTGCTATTACCACTTTTGGGCTAAGCTGAGCACCGGTGCGCTCATCAGTGTGTGGCTTGCCACCCTCACTACGTTTATAGCTATTGGTGGCCGGATCATAATCATAGTGAACATTGTAGTAATAACCGGACACAATTAAATCAATTGTTTTGGCGGTTGGCGTGGGGGCTGGGGTTTCTTTGTCTTTACGGGAGAAACCTACGTAATTGCTAGTCGTAAAGCCCTTAGCGGTTTCCAAAGCACTTAATTCAGCAATACTGGTGTAGACGTTATGAGGCGCATAACGTGATGTAATTCGGTGATAATAGCCGCTATTAAAAGATTGGTCGAGATCTTTACTACCAAGACTTCTAACTTGAACCAGACCCTCGGCACTGCCGCCGACGTGTGCTACGGCAGCATCAAAGCCCCCCAGGTAATCCAGATAGTATGGTCGGACCGAGCGAACTGGACCAATGTAATCCGGCACACTGGGATTTTGGAATAAGGCCAAAAAGCGCGTGATACCACCTTCAGCCACCGCCTCAAAGACCACCCCAGCGTCTTTCAGGCCGGACTGTGGCCGGGCATCCGGACTATTCTCAATCATGACACCAGTAACCGGTAGTTTGTTGTAGGCTACTGGTACCATTAAGCCGGTTAGTTTCGATGGTTCAGTGGTGGACTTCTTGGCTTTAGACGCGGCTTTTTTTGCAGTAATCGGCGCTAAGGTTGGGGTTTTTCGAACTTGTAAGTAAGCAATCACCATGCCACCGACGACAACCAGTGTGGCACCAGCAATCATTAGCCATTCTTTCCATGTCAGGCGCTTCAGACGTTTTATAAGATCTTTGAGGCGGTGTTTTTTAAGTTTAGGTGGCGGACCGAAATGTGTCGGTTCGGGTCCGAGCTCTGAACTATCTGGTTTATCTAACGAATTCTTAGGCATAACGTGATGGTTACCAATGCGACTAGGCATTACTTTTATAGGTTTCGACGACTTCTTCTTGATTGGCTTAACGTCGTCAATCATGACGACATTGTAGCAAAGTGTTAGTGCTTTTTCTATCTTAGTTAAGGTTGTCGATTTGTTGCTCAATCCGTAGCAGCGATGCTTCTCGGCCAAGAACGGCCATGGTTTCTGCCAAACCTGGCGAAGCTGGCGCTTGGGTTGTGGCGATTCGGATTAAACTGAATAACACAGCCGGTTTTTGGCCAGTGGTTTCGAGTAACTTGTTGAGCCGCTCAGTCAGGTCGTTAACCGAGAAATCACCGTCCTTAAGGGCCACTTTTGCAGCGGTTAGCAGTTCTTTTAGTTCGGCAACAGATAGTTTCTTAAGTTGTTTATGACTGGTAATCAGCGAATTGTCGACCGGTAATCCTTGAAAGAAAAAATTAGTTAGGTCTGGCAATTCGGCCAAATACTTAAGTCGCTCTTGGACAATGGCTAAAACTTGTTTCTTGTATTCGTTGGGCGCGTCCTCAGCATCTTTTGGCCAAAATTTTTCAGCCCTTTTATATAACTCCTCAATATTTAGTTGACGGATATGCGCACCGTTAAGCCAAGTCAGTCGTTGTTCATCAAACTTAGCACCGCCGCGATGAACCCGAGATAAACTAAACTTCTGGACTAACTCGTCGACACTAAAAACTTCTTGCTCGGTGCCATCATTCCAGCCAAGGGTGGCCAAAAAATTAACTATGGCTTCCGGTAAATAACCATCACGGGCATAGTCTAAGACATCTTTGGCGTGGTCACGCTTACTTAATTTGCGCTTGCCGTCGGGCGCCATTATAAACGGTAGTGTTGCCATAACTGGTGGCTGAATGTCTAACGCTTCATACAAGTTCAAGTAACGTGGCACCGATGCCAAAAATTCCTGTGAGCGAATAATATGTGATACCTCCATCAGGTGGTCATCAACAATATGACTGAAATTATAGGTGGCAAAGCCATCCGATTTAATCAAGACAAAGTCATCAATTGCTTCCGGACCGGCCTGTAATTCACCCAGTACTTCATCATGCCACTTATAGGCTTTGGGCTCAGACTTTAAACGAAGCGGTTGATTACCGTCCCATTTTGGCGGATTGGTTGGCCGATGTTCACGATACAAGAATGGTTTCTTGGCCTTTTGGGCAGCTTGGCGAAAAGACTCAACTTCTTCAATTGAATACGGATCGGTATAAGCCCGGCCAGATTTAATTAATCTTTGACCCCACTCCTTGTATATATCTAAACGCTCACTCTGGGTATAGGGAGCATGTGGTCCACCGTTGTCTGGACCCTCGTCCCAGTTAAGTCCCAACCACTTGAGAGTGTCGATAATATGACTAACAGCCTCTTTGTTTAAGCGAGCTTGATCGGTGTCTTCGATTCGAAGGATAAACTGGCCACCCTTTTGTTTAGCTAGCAGCCAATCAAATAAAGCGTTACGGGCTCCACCGACGTGCATATAACCTGTCGGACTTACCGCAAAACGCGTTCTAACATTTTTCATATATCTTGTATTTTAGCAGTTTTGACTGGCTAAATACTATTGGCTAGGTGGAGTAATTGATCACTGTTAAGGCTGGAGTTGCCTTCAATCCGAAACCAAATGCCTTGGTCGACCCAAGTGGCATTACTGCCACCATAGATGTAAATAGTTTTGCCGTTGTCTTGATAGGTTTGATAGGGTCGCTGGTTGACGGTGACATAATTCTCGAGCAGCGTCTGACTATCCCAATTGGACACTGTTTGTTTAACGTCAAAAGCTCGTTTGTCACTATTGGATTTATAATTTAAGGTTATTTCACCCGGTCGGTAAGCGATTCGGCCATCTAACACAAACCCAGACGGCAGGTAACCTGGCAAATTAGCGGCTACACCAGCCCGGGCAGCAGCCACGCGCATCTCGATACTATAGATATTTTGTTGAGCGATAAAACTGATTAATAAAACGGCCGCTAAAACGCCAAGGCCAATATTTAATCGCCGCGAGCTGATACGTAGTTTGGTTGCTAACTTGTGGCGCCGTTTGGTTTTCTTAAGTTTAGGCGTTTCATGCGCAGTGGCTTTATCGAGCGATTGCTTGACTAGGTCCGGCTTTTTAGGGCTATCACTAACTCGTTTTTCGCTGGGCATTGGCTTAACTGGTAAATTGACATGCTTAGGCTTCAATGAGAAGTCGCTAATGCTACTGCCAAAACGCGAAACTAAGGTATTCTTACTAATGTTTTTAGCACGTGTTAAGCGTTGATTATCGAAATTATCGTGTAGTAAAACTTCAGCTGATTCATGAATTGTTTTTGATTTGGGAGCTAACGACGGTTTCTTGACGACCGAACGCATTAAGGTTCGTGCTCGTTGGGTTGAGTTGTGTACTGAACCAGCGGTCACTTTTTGGCCGGCGCGCTTAAAAAATCCATCAACCGTTTTGGGAGGATGGGATGATGGTTTTGGGCGGCTATGACTAGTTGGTTCGGTCATTGGTTGGCCAGTTGTGGCATTATATGTTTTACCCTTTATTTCGATAATATTTTGGCGATCACCCACTTTTCCTGTTCCCTTAGCCTTAATCAAATTGCCGATAGAGCTGATATGTATCTTAATCCTGTTTCCTGTTATTCGCAAGACGGGGTCAATGGTTTGACATTTTGTTATATACTGAGGTTGAGTACAATAAAAACACAAAATGGATTTTCTAGACCCTAAGAAACGCCGAGCCCATACCATTCGCCTATTTGTTGGCTATTTTCTAGTCGGTATTGCTCTGTTAATTGGTACGGCTATCCTGGCATTGGCTGCTTATGGTTTTGGGATTAATCGAAAAACTGGCCAAGTTATCCAAAATGGTTTGGTTTTCATTGATGCTCATCCTGAAGCCGCCGATATCTTCCTGAATGGTGCCAGTCGAGGCAAGACCAAAACCCGTCTAGTCATACCTGAAGGTAGCTATAACGTTGAGTTAAGGCGAACAGGTTACCGCACTTGGAAAAACTCATTTGATCTGGGTGGTGGTTCAATCGTCCAGCTAATTTATCCATTTTTGTTTCCTGAAAAATTGGTCTCCAAAGACTTACAGACCTATTCATCACTACCGGGTTTGTCGACAGAAAGCCCGGATCGGCATTGGCTGCTAGTACAGTCGCCATCAAGCCTGACAATCTTTCAACAGTTTGACTTAAATGCGACTAAAAATGATGTAACTAGTTTTAGTTTACCGTCCAATCTATTAACCACCTCCACTGGCCCACAGGCTTTGGAGTTGGTGGAGTGGTCGACTGACAATCGTCATTTAATTGTTAGGCATATTTATCCGGGCGGTCAAGAATATATTTTGATTGACCGGGCATCACCAAGTAGTAGCCAGAATCTAACCAAATTGTTTGATCGACCAAATGTTCAATTCTCATTGCATGACAAGAAGTACGACCAGTATTATCTGTATGATTTGGCAGCCCAAAACCTATTTACTGGTGATTTAAAGTCTCATCAAGTCACTTTGATACTCGATAAAGTAATCAGTTTTAAACCACATAGCGCCGATGTTATTTTGTACGTGACGGCGGCCGCAACGCCAACTAAAGTTCAAGTCAAGCTAAAGTCTGGCCAAAACAGTTACAATTTAGTCCAGTTACCGTCGGCTAATAAATACTTGATTGACGTCGCTCGGTTTAATAATGATTGGTATATGGTGGCTGGTAGTCCTTCCGACGGCCGAACCTACATATATAAAAATCCAGCTGATCAATTTAAGTCTAAAACCATAACTCATGCTAGCGCATTTGCAGTCTTGAAATTAGATGGACCGCAGTTCGCGTCGTTTTCCGAGAACACTCGCTTCATTGAAGTCCAAGCCGGCCAACAATTTGCCGTTTATGATTTGGAAAATCAAAAAATGATGCATTACAACAGCCAGCTAACGCTACCTGCCAACTATAAAGCAGTTTGGATGGACGGACATCGTTTAATACTCAATAGCGTTAGCAAAATGGTGGTGATGGATTTTGATGGCACCAACCAACAGACATTGGTCGACTTGTCGTCGGTTAACTATTTAACTTTCTTTGACCGTGACTATAAAGCGGTGTTCACTATTTCACCATCAAAGTCCGGCGCCTCTAAGCCGGCCCTGATTAGAACTGAACTGAAAGTCTTACCAGCCAAGTAGACCTACAGCCAATCCTTAATACGTTGCCAAAGGGTTGGTGCGTTGCCGGGTAGGATTTTAGGTTGAGTCGACGTCTTAATTGGAGTACTGGCAATATTTGATAATGGATCAGGGCTGATTTGTTGGCCCCAAACCACTAAACGGTTTAAGCTGGTACCTGGCGGATCACAAGTAATCAGCGTAAAAGTAGCTGGTTTATTAGTGTTATTTAGTACTCCCAAGTCAGTAGGTTTGACAATTTGTTTATCATAAACCTGGTAGACGTAGCGCTTGCCTTTGTACTGGATAATGAAAGTATCGCCCGGATCTAAACGTTTAAGCAACACAAACGCAAACTTATACTTACCTTGGTTAAAAATATTATTACTAGAATGGCCAAAAATAGCACCATTGCCTTTTTGACCGGGAAACGAAGTTGCGGCGTAATGAATGACGCCATTTTCTAAATCTTTTTGAATCACTTTTTCGTCCAGCGATTTTTCATCAAAATTAACCGGTACCTCAACGTTAATTTTAGGTATAATGACTTTTGACTCTGGACCAACAGCGGTGCTTAAGGGATCTATGATAATTGATGACGCGCTGATCGACCGGCTGGGCGAAATAAATGGTGCAATGAAACGTTCATTAAAGAAACTGAACAATAAGATAATCACCACCAACAGACCTAAACCTAACCCAAACAATAATGATTTTAAATGTTGGCGTTTAGTCATTTTGTGTGGTGACGCCACCCGATGCATGATCTCATCCTTAATATTAGCCATGGCTGATAGGTCTAATTTCGGGGAAGATTTGAACTCAGTAGTATGGTGATGCTGTGGTGACAGTGTATGAGGCTGGAACGTAGCTGTACTTAGCCGTTGATCGTGTTCATCATAAAATTCTTGCCAGACTTCATGTTTTTGGTTATCCGGCAGTTCATCATAGTACTTGTGCCACGCGGATTGGATTTCGGCCAAAGACTTGCCCGATGCGCTCAATTCATACATAAAACGCTGGTGTTTGCTGCGATGCTTAACGGTCTCCACTTCAGCTAGTTCGGCCCTGGCATTCGGCTCATGGGCGAAGGAGTTATGGATTTTTTGACGGATTAGCTTAACGGCTGGGCTGCTATCGTCATTAGAGTTTTTATGATCTGTGTTTGACATAAAGCGTTAGCGCTGTATTAACAGAGTTAAGTATAGTACAATAGCGCATGATTACCTATAGATTAACAGAGGTAAATATTTGCCGGGGTGGCGGAATTGGTAGACGCGCTGGACTCAAAATCCAGTGGTAGCAATACCATGCGGGTTCAAGTCCCGCCCCCGGCACCAATCTCGATGAGTAATTTTCTAGTCAAAATTGAAGTTTACCCGAAAGACGGTATGCCTGACCCGAAATCGTCTGATGAACAGCGACGACTCGATATATTATTTCCTGAATCGAGTTCGCGCGATTTAAAAATTCGAAAATTGATAACATTCGTAATAGAAGCGCCTGAGTCAAACCTTGTTCCAGAAATAGCACTAAACTTATGTAAGGATATTTTAGCCCAACCAGTGCTTGAAGATTATGACATCACCACCATTGAGCCCTACATTGAATCGTTATAAATGGCAGTCGTCAGAGCCTGGAATGGTTTGGTCGGGTTTTGGAGCCACCAGACGGCTGAACTGGCAGCTGTTTTGACTTGCCAATTATCGCGAACGTCCGGAGTTGTACTTATTTGACCACCGACGGCCACCATTATTTGGTCATAGTGTTTGGTCATTATATTAATGGGATAGGACTGCGAAAAATCAGCCAATAGGTCAACTAGTCTCAGTAATGGCATGGTATAAGTAATTGGCTGGGGATATTTAAGAGCTTTAACTAGCCGTTGTAGCTGCGATAAAGATAATACTAAGGTTACATTACCACGATTGATAAGTGGTGCCGGATTCGATGTCAAATAATCAACAGCATCTTTTGTCAGAGTAACATGTCCGGCGTGTTTTGACAGAAATTTTTCAATGATAATCGCCGTTTCGCTATTGCGACCTAAATCACCAGCTATCAAGGTACCGTCTGCCCAGTTGGCTTGATCCAGAAATTCAGACAAGGCCGATTGGGCGAAACTACCGCTAGGTGTATTTGCTGCAAATTCGCTAGCATCTAATACTTTGCCAACTGTTTTTTTTAGGGCTTGAGGCAATAAAACCCGAACCATGCCGACGCCGGCTTGCTCGGCGACTGTAAAAGCTTCAGCTGGAGCGGCAAAGCCGTATAAATTACCTCCAATGATTAATAATTTGCCGGCTTGTCGCTTATTCTCAGGTCGACTCCAAATTAAATCAGAATAAAGCGGTTTATCGGCCGACTGTTTATGCCAATATGTATGATCCATCACTGTGTTTCAGTTTATAAACCACGTTTTTACGCTCCACCACAATTGGCCACTTCTGACCCCGCGCATGATCAAACAACTCTCGTGTTGGGTTAAATGCGATCGGATGCTCGACTATCTCCATCATTGGGATATCACTGCGTGAATCGCCAATGGCATAACTGTCAGTCATTGATAAATCGTGTTTTTCAACAAACTGTCTTAGGCTGGCTTTTTTATCGTGGCTGGCGACGTCTTTGGTACCAATAAACCGGCCGACTCCTCGGTGGTAATAACTGCCGACCCAATCATCAAAACCATGTTGTTTAGCAATAATGCCAACCAGTTCGTCGTGTGAACCGGAGATGGCCAATAACCAGTAACCTTCACTCTTGAATTGATAGACCAGATCGCGGGTATAGGTGTAAACCTGTTCTTTATATTCATCGGCGACCTCTCGAGCTATTCGATCAAAGACCGACGGTTTTAAGTCATTAAGTGCTTTTTCATAAAATTTGACCAAAAATTGCTCATAATCCTCAAATGCATCTGGGTGCTCACGTCGTTTCCAAACCATGCGTTGGCCATGGATTTGCTCCTCGGCATCAATTCCCAAGTGTCCTTTTTTAGCCAAACGATCAACCACGGCATGGTACAACTGCCAGCGAACCAGAGTCCCGTCGATATCAAACACCGCAAATTTTCGTTGGCTCATAACGCTAAATCAATACTAATTGGGCAATGGTCAGAACCCATCACGTCTGCGTGAATATCAGCCGCTTTAACCTTGGACTTCAAACTGTCTGACACTAAAAAGTAGTCAATTCGCCAGCCGACATTTCGAGCCCTGGCATTTGCCCAGTGGGTCCACCAAGTGTAATGGCCGTTGCCTTGATGAAACATACGGTAGGTATCAATAAAGCCATGATCGACCATGGCTTGAAAACCAGAGCGCTCTTCATCAGTGAAACCACGTTTACCAATATTTTCCTTTGGTCGGGCTAAATCCTCTTCAGTATGGGCGACGTTGAGGTCACCACAGAAAATGACTGGTTTGTTCTGTTCGAGTCGCTGACAATAAGCAATAAAGGCTTTATCCCAAGTCACCCTAAGTGGCACACGACTCAGATCGTCCTTAACATTAACTGTATAAACCGTAACAATAAAAAACTTATCGAACTCAACGGTAATTACCCGCCCTTCCTTGTTGGCGTCGCCATAAGTATCGCCTTCAACATGGTATTTTTGTATTAAATCTGTCGGTAGGCCATTAATTACATTAAGCGGTTTTAGTTTAGTGAAAACGGCGGTACCACTATAACCTTTTTTCTCAGCTGAGCTCCAATATTCATGATAATCCTTTAGGTCCAACTCGGCTTGACCTTGCATAGCTTTGGTTTCTTGCAAGCATAAGATGTCCGGCTGGTACTTCTTTATGAAATCCGGAAAAGCGCCTTTATTAACCACGGCACGAATACCATTAACGTTCCACGAATAAATCTTCATAACTTAATTATAACTGTTTATAGAGTTTCTTAACAGATTGGCGGAGAGGGAGGGATTCGAACCCTCGATACCCTTGCGGATATACCACCTTTCCAAGGTGGCGCACTAGACCAACTATGCGACCTCTCCCTGATCAGTAGAAGTATACCTAAAAATACTACATTTAACACCTTGCTGCCGATTGCTAAATCGGACTACAATACCATGTAATGCCAATCATTCAACTCAAAGACGTATCCAAACTATACGGCTTCGGCGATGCCACTAACGTGGCACTCGAAGAAATTAACTTGGATGTTAACCGAGGTGAGATGGTGGCCGTTATGGGGCCGAGCGGTTCTGGCAAGTCAACTCTGATGAACATTATTGGGTTACTCGACCGACCGACTCATGGTGAATATTACCTAAACGGTCGGTCAGTGTCCCGCTTGCGACCCAACCAACAAGCCAAATACCGTCGGGATACCATTGGTTTTGTTTTTCAGTCATTTAACTTGTTACCGAAATTAAATGTTTTAGAAAATGTTGCCTTACCGCTGACTTACAAAGGTATCACCCAAACTCGCCGCCTAAAACGAGCCTCGACGATTTTAGAATTGGTTGGCCTGCGCGACCGTGAATACTATATGCCCAAACAGCTTAGCGGTGGTCAAGCCCAACGGGTAGCTATTGCCCGCGCCTTAGTTAATAATCCTCATCTGATTATTGCTGATGAACCGACCGGTAATCTGGATAGTGAATCCAGCCGCTTGGTCATGGAGTTGCTCAGTGATATTCACGCTGATGGTAATACGATACTAATTGTAACCCATAACCCAGAGGTCACACGGTTTGCTACTAGAGTAGTGTTTATGCGTGACGGCATCGTGGTGGCTGATGAACAATCAGCAATTGGCGAAGTCCCCAAAATGGTGCGGCGTAACCTTTACTTTCGTCCGCAAACTACGATTGATGATCAGCTTGCTGGTGTATCGAGTCTGATGAAAGCCTTGCCTCAAAAAGCTAATCCCAAAAAATTGGTTAAAAAACGCAAGCCCAGGTCCAAAAAAGCTACTTATAAACCGCGTGTCAAAAAAGCTAAGGCTCGAAACTAATGCAGTTTGGCAATAATCTCAAGATGGCGTTATCGTCAATCCGCGGATCGAAATGGCGCAGTGTCCTAACAATGATGGGCATTATCATCGGTGTCGTCAGTGTAGTCACGACGGTCAGCTTGGGCGAAGGCGTGCGTCAACAAATTGCCGGTCAAATCAAACATGTTGGCCAGGACCTAATTACTATCCGTGCCGGTAAAACAATTAATCGCGACAATCACGGCAACATTACAAGTGTTAATTTAC
Source organism: Saccharimonadales bacterium (SeqCode) (assembly GCA_035480035.1). Taxonomy (GTDB): domain Bacteria; phylum Patescibacteriota; class Saccharimonadia; order Saccharimonadales; family OMJO01; genus DATIID01. The sequence continues at coordinate 141,663 of DATIID010000001.1, forward strand.
CGGCCACCTTTGCGACCACTGCACTTTCGGAGGGCGATTATTACATCGTTAAAAGCGTGCCGGGTGTTAAATTGGTATCACCGTTTGATTTAGTTAACGGTACTGTCACAGTCGACGGTCGGACATTTAATAATGGTTTAGTTATCGCTACTTCTGAGGCAGTGCCTGAATTACTTAATCAACGTGTGGAATTTGGTGCATTCTTTAGTCCAAGCGATGCTAATCAGTACGTCGCTGTGATTGGCCAGACGGTGGCGCGTGAACTGTTTCATGAAAACGTACCGCTTGGCAAAATGTTCCAAATGCGCGGCCAAAATTTTGTCGTCGGCGGTATTTTCGAAAGATTCGACAACAGTCCTTTGGCGCCCAACTCCGACTACAACTCAGCTATCTTTATCCCTTACGCTACTGGCAAGCATTTAACACTTGACCAAACCCAAATTTACCAAATACTAGTCAAGCCAAATGATCCAAAGCAAACTAACCAAACTGCAAGTGCTATTACGGCCGCCTTAGCTTCCAATCACGGTAATCAAACCGACTTTACAGTCTTAAAGCAATCCGAAACTTTAGCCGTGGCCAATAAAGTTTTCGATCTATTGACCAGTTTGATTGCCGGCATTGCCGCCATTTCGTTAATTGTCGGCGGCATTGGCATTATGAACATTATGTTTGTGTCTGTAACCGAACGGACCCGTGAAATTGGCGTTCGTAAGGCGGTCGGTGCGACCAACCGTCAACTACTAAACCAATTCATGATTGAAGCCGCCGTAATTAGTGTCGTTGGCGGTATCTTAGGTGTATTGGTTTCGATTTTGGTCGATTTCTTAATTCGGATTTTTACCAATCTACAACCAATAATTACTGTGCCAATAATGTTTATCGCAGTTGGCATGGCACTAATGATTGGGGTTCTATTTGGCATTGCCCCGGCTGTCAAAGCCTCGCGTAAAGACCCGATTGAAGCCTTGCGCTACGAGTAAGCCTTAATAACTAATAATTGATCAACTGTCACGAATTGATAACCTTGTCTCTTCAATTCCTCGATAATTAATCTAACAGCTTCCACTGTTTGGTGCCGGTTGCCGCCGCGGGCATCAAAACCATCATGAAAGATAATGATTGCACCAGGGCGAACTTTTTTGAGCGTCCGTTTAGCCATAATTTTAGCTGAGGGCTGAAAAACTTCTAGTTCATGGCCAAAACGCCCAGATACAATTTGTAAGCCCTTTTGCTTAACGGTGGTCATTAGCATCGGCTGACGCCAAAGCCATGGCGGTCGGAATAAGGCAGGTGTTTGGCCAATTGTCTTGTTAATCAAGACTTGGGTTTTATCAATTTGATGTCGGTAACTTGGTTCAATGAAGTAACGACCAAACTGATGCGACCAACCATGGTTACCAATGGTGTGGCCAGTTTGAGCGACTCGTTTTACGATTTCCGGGTAACGCTCAACACATTTACCAACCATAAAAAACGTAGCTTTAACTTTTTGTCGGTCCAATATATCAAGCAACGCAGAGGTATAAGGTTCATTGGGCCCATCATCAAAAGTTAAGGCTACCACTTTTTGCTTGGTTTTAACTTGGTATGGGAAACTGCCGAACACTTGCGAAAATGGTGACATAAACAACCAGTAAATTAGAACTAGCGACACTACAATAATAACTAGTAGCAACATTATGGTTTTTTCTTATCTTTATCAATGGCGCGAGAAGTGTCCTTAATAACTCGAGTTGTCTCGTGCACGACATAATGACGGGCGTTATGTTGGGTAATTACTAGCGTCAACAAAAAGCCGATAATTGCCGCATTAAACAAGGATAGAATTTTGGGACTAAAATCGTTTCGAAAATGCGGTGCTGAACCCAAGATGCGTCGTTTAAAGATGCGATTCAAGTTGTACTCTAAAACGTAATAAATCAAAAATGATACAAAGAAGTTATATATAAAACCGCGAGCTAAACGGCGCGCTGAGGTCAGAGTTGGGTTGCCGTTGGCGAAAACTACCCGGCCTTGTTTACGCAAGTTGCGTAGTAAGTCCAACTCGTCACCACCTTGAGTTAGTGTGGTGTTGTAGCCGTGCCAGGCTGATTTTTTAAAGGCAATGTTAGTGGCCGTAGCGTAATAAGTCCGACCGGTGACGCGGTATATCGTGCTTATCAAGCCAAACAATAAATACGGATAGATTAAACCCCAAATCGGGCCATCACTATAGTGGCATGAGCCAACCACAGCGACAGCATCCTTGTGAATCGAAAAAGTGCCATCAATTCGTGATAGCCAATCTACTCGAAATTGCGTGTCGGCATCAGTTGAGATAACAATCTCGCCCTGAGCCACTTCTGTACCCCTTTGTCGAGCGTTACAAACACCTGGGTTTTTTTCTTCCACAACATTAGCTCCCAGACTACGGGCTATTTCGGCCGTCGCGTCCGACGAGTTATTATCAACCACGATTATTTCAAAACGGCCGGCGAAGTTTTGACGCTTCAAGGACAATAATGTTTCAGCAATGTATGGCGCTTCGTTGTAGGCCGGGATAACTACACTAAAACGCGGCAGACTTTTATGCTTCATAGTAGAACTAAGTGTAACAAAAGGCATTATTGTACAAAATACTACATGCAAAGACTTTTGCCTTTTTCGCTTATGCTTTGTATACTCAAGTTATATTAAAAGATAAGGGTAATAACTATGGCCAAGAAATCATTAACTATTAAAACTTTACGCGAGGCTCAGCGAGTCATTCTAGCGACCACCTCACTCCTGGTGACTGGTCTAGTAATTATATTCATTGGTTGGGTAATCGAAGGCAATGCCGGACAACTACTGATTGGCTTTGGCTCAGCCATGCTATTAATTAGCGCCATCCTTTATTGGGGCGAAATCCACAAATAAACAGAAGTTAACATTTAGCTAGCTCTATTCAACAATCAAAGTACCAATCATTGATGTATTGAGGTGGTTATGATAGCCATGGCTTCCAGTGGTGGTTACGGTTATGGTTTGGCTTTGGCCAGGTTCAATTAAGCCAATGTTTATTTCTGGGTCATCAGTGTGTACTGGGTGGGGATCAGAATCAAATTGGATTGGCTCGGACGAGTTGTTCTTAACTGTTAGTTTGCCACCCGATTTGATGGTTGTGGTGCTAGGTGAAAACCCATCGTTGTTATAAGTAATCGTGGCCGCACTAACGGTAGATGAATTATTGGGATTTTGAGTTGTAGTATTTGACGTCGTGTTTGAAGTGGTAGATTGCTGAGTTGTTGTAGTTGAACTATTTGAACTAGTTTTAGTTTTGTGTTTGCTGTAATACCAAGCGCCACCACCTGCACCCACCAAAATGATTATTACTACTACGATTAGACCACTTTTCATGATGTCTCCTTAAAGTCTTATTACTGTATTTATATTAACTTAATATTGGCTTAGAACGACAACTAACGATCAAATTTAGTGGCGGCCTGAGCGGCCCTCTCCTGTTCGTGTTTTTTAAGGTCGGCTCGTTTGTCATAAAGCTTCTTGCCTCGCCCAGCGGCAATCTTTAGTTTGATAAAACGACCTTTAGTAATCAGTTCCAGTGGCACAATTGTTAAACCCTGTTGCTTAGCAGTGATCAAGTCGTCAATTTCCTTGCGTTTGGCAAGTAGCTTGCGAGTTCGAGTTTGGTCCTGATCAACTAATCTGACAGCATTAGTGCCGGTAATTGTGGCATTAATTAGCCATAGTTCATTGTCTTTCACAGTTACATAGGCACCCCGCAAATGGCCATGCCCCATTCTTAATGCCTTGACTTCAGCTCCAGTTAGTTCTAAACCGACAATTAAAGAGTCACCCAAATCATAATCATGCCGGGCGCGTCGATTGAGGATAATCTTAGTTAGGCTAGATTTTTTCTTCATAGCATAACCATTGTACCTCAGAAATACTTATAGACAAAGACATATTAATATAGTATAATAATACTTATGGAATTGCCGAATTATTTTATTGAGGAATCTGATAACCGACTGGAGTCAGCCGGCTTTAACGAGCAAAGACTACCTGATTTCCAAATTCCCGAAATTCAACACGCCGATAACGGCCCAAATCAACTAGTGTCTTATCAGGTTTTTGGAGATCGTGGTGCTCCTAACTTGATCGTTGAATCAACCACTTTCTTTACCTACTTGAAAAATGAACACGAAAGTGTTCGCTTGCTAAGTAAGCGACAAGTACTTGGCCCTAATTTTGCTATTGTGGCAATTGATTCTTATGATCCAGCTGAAAAGTTTAGCCACGCTGAACGTAAAGAGATAGCCCATGGCTCATTTGCGCCATTATCACAACGTGAGTTAGCCGTGCTGGATCAGCTAAACCCTGGCGCTGACCAAAATATCTACAGTTATGGCTACTCAATGGCTGCTGACGTGGCTGTTCAGTTAGCCAATGACAGTCAATTTAACCCTAATCGAGGCACTCATGATATAAAGGCGGTCGGGGCGATTGAAATGGCCCGTTCTGTTGATCGCAGTATGTTAGCGGTTATGGGGGCAATGAATTCATCAGGTAAGCGATTACCAGAAAATATCATGGATAGTCGAATGCCGGCATTGGAAGAGGCTTGGGGTATAGATGGTCAAGATAAGTATAAAAAGGCAGTTAAAGGTCAAGTTAACTCAAGTGTTATAAAATATATTTTAGCTGGTCCTGCTAACAACATTGCCATGGGTCGTGGTTTTGGTACCGATACCTCAACCCAACAATTAACCGAATTACTGATCAATAAATCAATGCCAGTCTTGGTTGGCCGCCAGCGACAGTCGACGGTTTGCCCAAGCGAGGTATTTGATAGATTATCAGACTACACTGATCGGGCGGATCTAACTCTACTCGAAGAGGATAACGATCACTCAGCTGACGATAATTTACGTCTAGCGGCTGCTAGAATTCTTTACTTTGCTTCTGAAGTTGCGGCTTGAGTATTTAGCTGATTAGCTCGGGTAAATTCTGATTTGGCGACGTTCCAAAGCGATGGATCATGGGCTTTTTCCTTACGCCAATACCACCATTCCACACCCCAAGCGTCAATTGTTCTAAGACCAGTATCTTCAGCGTAACGAAAGCGTTTTTGTAGACGATCGGCATTCATTGATTTATTCTGCTCAGGGATTGACGCAATATCGTTCATGGCAAAACCATTCGGCAACCAGGGTTCCATCTGTAGTTCATGAATGACCAGTGGCTTACCGTGGATCAACTCACCCAATCCACCCAAGAAACCATAAAACCACGGCGGATATGGATATTCAAAGTAACGATGCATCACCGTATAATCAAACACTCGTTTATAGACAGCTACCGCGTAAATATCCGGCGTTGGCTCGCCAATTGGCACACCGCCCCAGTTATTACTACGAGTTACCACGATTGGTTTGGTTGGATCCAGTCGTCTGACCAAATTGTATTCGGTCACCAACCGGTTGCGATCAAAATTAGTACATTCGCCAAAAATGGTCATGAAAAATTCGTTTTCGACCTGATAACTAATCAGGGCTGGACTGTTTTTATAGCGCTCAACCACTGCGGTCATAAAACTCCTTAGTTGGGGATACCATACCGATTCTGGTTCGCTGGCTGCCCAAGTCGGCATATGACATTCTGGCCAACGGGGTTGCCTAAGGCCAACCGCCAAATCAACTTTGGCACCAGCGGCTTCGGCTTTGGTAAATTGCCAGTCGAGTTGGCTAAAATCATAAGTACCAGGTGTTTTCTCGATGTCGTCCCAATAACTGACTAAACGAAAACGTCGAACACCCAATTCATCAATAATGGCCTGCATGGTTTGTTTGGGGTCAAGACCAAAAAAAGCCGCATAACGCGGAATAAATGTCACGCCAAGAGTTAGCGGTTCGTGACGATGCCTTTGGAGGTACCAATATGAAATGCCGTAACTGCCACTAACTAAAATCGTTACGATAACCATCAGAATAATAACTAAGCGCTGCCACAAACTACGACGCCACCAGTCCCACAGATTAATCGATGAAGAATAAAACTTTGATTGAACCACCCGATGTTTGATGGTGTTATTAACAGATTTGGCGTTTCGTTTGGTTTGAGGCATTTGGTAAAATTAATCCAGTGACACAAAAAGCATTAACATTATCGTTGATTATACCGGCTTACAATGAAGAAAACCATTTAAAAGCCTGTTTAGAAGCAATCGCTAATCAAATCGTTCTACCAGATGAAGTTATTGTCGTGGACAATAACTCAACCGATAAAACCGCTCAGATCGCCCGACAATTCCCTTTTGTAAAGTTTCTCAAGGAGCATCAGCAAGGCTTATATTTTGCCCGCCAGCGTGGCCTGAATGCTGCTACAAGTGAGATTCTCGGTCGGATTGATGCTGACACGATTATTGATGAAAATTGGACCCAGGCTGTTATTTCAGCGTTTCAAAACCCGACTATCTCTGCTGTCAGTGGTCCGGTTGGTTATCATGATATGCCGTTCCCGCAATTTACTCGTGGTGTCGAGGACATTTTTCTGAGATTGGCTAAAGCTGGACATTACCACTTTCTGATGGGTGCCAATATGGCGATTCGGAGTTCGACGTGGCAGTTAATTAAAAATGATCTCTGTAACAAACCGTTTATCTTCGAAGACATTGATCTTGCCATTCATCTGACCAGCCATCACTTTTTACCAACCTATGTAACGCAAATGATGGCGCATGTGTCATCCAGGCGGCTTCAAGATCGGCCAAACGACTTTTTGCGTTATATCGGTGGCCATTCTCGTACCCTTGAGTATCATTATTTAACGACACCGCCTGGTGTTCATTTGTCAGAAACAGCTCTAGCGGCCACTTATTTCCTAATAAAACCTTTGCACATGGCCTTTGATCCGAAATTACGGCGACCAAGTCTGGCTTATCTACTTGAAAGCCGTCAGGCTCGACCTGATCCAATGATGGTTAGTTAGCGTTATTTGAAGTGTAACCACCGTATTGATTTTTGGTTGGTTGACAGTTATGCCAAAGTCCGCGGTTTTGTTGGCGAGCAGTGGTTTGAGCGGCCAGGAATTGATCGGATTTAGTAAATGGAAAACTGGTGTAAGCAAAACCGTAACCTTGTTTAATGATCTCGAGATTTACTAATGTGCCATTGGGCAAATAAATATAACGAAGCAACCGATTATAACGGTCTCGATTCGACGATAATGGGTCTGATTCTAGCCGCACGGAGTTACTACCAATTAATTGTTTAGTGAAGCTGGCCGCAGCTTGACCAAAACATTGGACAGCTTTACGCGGATCATGGGTCTCTGGAGTATCAACACCAATAAACCGGATTTTCTCGCGTGTACCATTCATATTAACATCGATGGTATCGCCATCATCAAAATGAACCACCGAGTACAAACCGGGCTGCGATTTCTCTAATACTTGTGCCGGTGCTTTAGTCCAACCATAATGTTGAGCCAGCAACAGCCCTAATCCAATAATTAATGCTACAAGGCCGCTGGCATGACGACGTTTCAATGAACGTTTCATCTAGTAATCAATACCCTTATTGGCTAAATATTTATCGTCAAAATGATGCTTTAGCTTGGTCATATCGGTAGCGATATCAACCTTATTAAGGAGTTTCTTGGGGAAATTACGCCCTGTTAAGCAAAGACTCGTCTTGACTGACTTGTTGTTGATTAAATCACTGAGTTGTTGCTCAGTAATCAAACTATCGTGCACGGCATTATTGATCTCGTCGCATATCACCAAGTCGTATTTGCCGCTAGTTACACAATTGAGTGCTTTGTTATAAGTATCCAACGCTGCTTGATGATGCTGGGCTTCAGTTATGTGTTTATCACTTAAATCACCGGCCTTATAGAAACCCTTGCCACCTTTGTAAAAATATAGCTGGTCTTTGAAGGTTGGCAAGATATCACGGATAAACACATGTTCACCAACGCCCCAATATTTGATGAACTGGATAAAGGCCACTTTATGGCGGTTACCGAGTGCTCGCACCATTAGACCAAGGCTGGCACTAGTTTTGCCCTTCCCTTCGCCAGTATAGACAATTACCACTGACGGCTTGTTTTTATAATCCTCAAACGCCATAACTATAGGTTAGTATAGCTTAATGACCATGGCTGATTGGTTAAATTTAAATCGTGGCTTCTTCTAAGGAGTTAACATCAGCCATCATCATTATCATACGACTTACCCTAACTCTTTGAGTATATTGATTGGCATTAACCGACTTCTTCCACTGCTCACGGACATCTTTAAAAGTTATGTCTTGATCGATTTTGGCTTCGGTTGAGTCGTCAAAGTTCACAAAAGGAAAAATATCCGGTTGGTCTGGGTCATAAGCTTGTTGCCACTTTTTTTCGGCAGCGACCATAACTTCTTGTTCAAAAACTGGCGCGGGTTTGTTATCAGAGTCACGAATCACCTCGTCAACAGCTAAAGGACCTAGCACCGATACATGTCTCATTAATGCCTGATGCATCAATTCTGTATTTTCATAGATGGCTGACTGGAGATTTTCCAAAGCTTGAGCACGCTCAGGCCGCAAGTCATTGATGATAAAATGTGGTCGATTTCTCTCCATAAAGCCACCTCCCTTACACCGTTATAATAACACACATAGTGTAATGTCAACAATAACTTTATTTAACCAGTTTTTTGTCGCGGAGTAAAAGATCTATTTGAGGTCTGTTAAAGCCAATCACAATGGTTCCGTCAATATCAATCACCGGCACTCCCATTTGGCCGGATTTGGCCACCGCTTCATGTGCGGCTTGGAGATCTTCTTCGACGTTAACATCACGATATTTAACACCAAGTTTATCGAAGTAAGCTTTAGCCATATGGCAAAAGCCACACCAAGTAGTTGAATAGACGGTTATCATAGGTGTTAGTATAGCAGATTTGCTATACTGGCGGCATGACTGATGATGAAGTTAAGACGCGTCGATTGCCAAAGTTAAACTGGTGGTTTGGGCTAATTACGTTTTTACTAGGTATTATCTGCTTCATTGCTTTCCGCTTTGCGACTTTTAAGAGTGACAATGTCCATTATCACGCTAATTTTGCTCTCTATATCAATGACCAACGCGATGAATTTAAGAACTTCACCTTTTATGAAGAGGTTGCAGCTTGTACAAGTAATAACTTAGATAACCCTAAAACTCGGGTCCACATGCACGATCAAAACAATGGTTTGGTCCATGTGCATGCCCACACGGTAACCTGGGCTCAATTTTTTGATAACCTGGGCTACGTGTTGGGCGACAAGCTTGTTGAAACCGATAACGGCGTTTATGTTGATGGTCAAAACAGCGAGCAACTAACTTTTGTGTTAAACGGTCAAAAAATCACAGATGTAGCCAATCGGGTGATTAGGAGCGAAGATCGACTGCTGATTAATTATGGTCGTGATGACAGCAGCACTATTACCAAACACTACGATAGCGTGCCAACTGATGCTCACCGAGCAAACACCGAAAGCGATCCAGCCACCTGTAGTGGTTCAACCAAATTGACAACTTGGGAGCGGCTAAAAGAGTCCGCGGGCTTTAGTCCAACTTCACACTAAGTCGGTTTTGATAGGTCTTGGCGACTAGGTTTGTCATTGACCAGCGAAAATAAGTATCGGGCAAATCAGCTAGATTACTCCTAGTCTTGAGTTTGGCTGAAGCGGCTTGATTATAGTATTTGATAAGATCTAGCGAACCATTTATAGCACCGCTATCAAAAAGTAGTTCGATGATGCGAGAATTAGATTTTCGGGCATCGCTTTTTAATAAAGCTCTAAGAGTTGGTGCTTGCTTGGATTTGAGAGCCAGTAATAATGGCATAGTGTAAACACCTTCGCTAATATCATTGCCGACTGGTTTGCCGATTAACTGTGGTGTTGACAGTAGGTCAAGCAAATCGTCAATTGACTGGAAAGCCATACCGAAATTATCGCCGAAAGCCCCGTAATTATTAATTTGGGCCGGGCTTAAACCACCGCAGATTGCGCCTAATCGACAAGCGGTTTCAAATAAAGCGGCAGTTTTACCACTATGTGCTAGAGCCAGCGAGCGCGTTGTTCGATTTAGATTGTGTTCATCGCCGATTTCGCGACTTTGGCCATCACACAAGCTAATCATTGCTTGACCAATTAATCCAGCGGCCGTTTGGTTAATTTGGGCTGCCCGACTGAAGGCCAATCCAAATAAATAATCGCCGATCAAAATGGCATGGTTATCACCTTCACGACCATTGATGGTCGGCTTACCCCAACGCATCATAGCGTGATCCATGATGTCGTCATGGATCAAACTAGCAATATGTAATAACTCAATCGCAACGCAACCGTCTATAACTGTTCTATTTATGGCTTTATTATGACTGCGTACGATAGCTAACAACAAAGCTGGTCTCAAACGTTTGCTATGTGCCTTGAGCAAACGTTTGACTGGTTGACGGATGTAGGGGTTATTGGTAAGAATTGAAACTTCGAGCTGATGCTCAACTCGATTGATATAACTATCTAATTTGGGCAAGCCCAACACGGCTGCCATGTCTAGCTTCTTCATCGAGCTTAATTATACATTGCCTCTGACAGTTATCCTTAAGATGTCCGAAGTCAGCATAGTATAGTTACCTAATAATAGTTGTATGTATATAATGGTAACGAAGTGCTTATGACTAAACGCAAAAATAAGCTTAACCAGGGATGGCTCGTACTAATAATTATTTTGGGCCTAATTGACTTCGGCTTGCTCATCAGAAAATTACTGCATGGCCATAACGTCGGGTTGTTTAATCCCAAAGGACGGATTGCCGAGCAACAACATAGCTTAATGATCTACGTCGCAGTCGTTATGCTCATAATTGCTATACCCTCAGTTCTGCTACTTTACTTCATTGCTTGGAAATACCGGGAATCCAACACCAAAGCCACCTACGATCCTGATATGCGCCGTAGTAGATGGTTTGATTTTAGCGCATGGGCGGTCCCCACGGTATTTATGTTGTTGCTAGCCTCTGCGATGATCCCTGCTAGTCATAGGCTTCAGCCACGAAAACTAATCGCTTCTGACGCTAAACCCCTGACTATCCAAGTAATATCAATGCGTTGGAAATGGTTATTTATATATCCCGATCAAAAAATTGCGACGATCAATTTCGTTCAGCTTCCTTTAAATACACCAGTAACATTTGAGATGACGGCTGACGAAACACCAATGAGTTCATTTTGGATTCCGAATCTCGGCGGTCAACTGTATACCATGACTAGTCATGTTAATCGGCTAAATCTGATAGCTAATACACCTGGCGATTATCCAGGTAGTTCAGCCGAGCTAAATGGAGCTGGCTTTGCCGGGATGAAATTTACGGCTCGCGCTAGTTCTATGGAAAATTTTGATAATTGGGTGCAATCAGTAAAGCAGTCTCCAGAAGTTCTCGATGCTACTGGATACCAGAGTTTATTGAAACCCAGTGAATATAACCCGGCCTCCTTTTACTCGGCAGTTGAGCCCAATCTATATACTTATGTAATAAGCAAATACGAAGGGCCCGGAGGACATAAGCACTAAAGATGAAAGAATTACTCTTGGGTAAGTTGAATTTGGAAGCGCTACCACACGAATGGTTTACCATCGGTGGATCGTTAGCTTTTTTCACACTGGCTTTATTTGCCGCTCTGGTAGTTACCCGAACCAAGGGTTGGAAGTGGCTCTGGAAAGAATGGCTGACTTCGGTTGACCCTAAGAAGATTGGCATTATGTACTTTCTAGTTGGTGGTTTTATGCTACTGCGAGGTGGGCTAGACGCAATTATGATCTGGCTGCAGCAGGCCATATCAGTCGGTGGATCGCATGGCTATCTCTCAGCTGATCATTTTCAACAGATTTTTACAGCCCACGGCAATATCATGGTTTTCTTTGTGGCCATGGCCTTCGTTTTTGGGTTTATCAACTACATTGTACCGTTACAAATCGGTGCTCGTGATCTGGCATCACCGTTTTTGAATTCGCTGGGATTTTGGCTGTTTGTCGGCGGTGTGGTAATGGTGAATATGTTTTTCCTACTTGGTGGGCAATACGCGGCGACGGGGTGGCTGGCGGTACAACCATTAGCCGCCAAGGCGTTTAGCCCAGGCGTCGGGGTGGATTATTGGATATGGAGTCTGCAGATTTCTGGGGTCGGTACGACACTTGGTGCCATAAACTTTATAATGACGATTCTAAAAATGCGGGCTCCGGGAATGACCTTGAGCAAGATGCCAATGTTTACTTGGGGATCGCTGTGCAGCATGATTATGGCGGTAACCGTGTTCCCATTACTTACTGCCACACTATTCTTGGTGTTTTTTGATCGATATTTGGGCACACATTTCTTTACCACTGGTGCCGGTGGTGACCCGATGATGTATACCAATCTTATCTGGATGTGGGGACACCCGGAAGTGTACATCTTAATGCTGCCGTCCTTCGGTATATTTTCAGAAGTAGTCTCGACGTATAGTCGTAAGGCTATAGCTAGTTATTGGACAAACGTACTCGGTATGATCGGTGTCTCAGCATTAGCACTTTCGGTCTGGCTTCACCACTTCTTTACTATGGGTGCCAGTGCTGACGTAAACGCATTCTTTGGTGTTATGACAATGATAATTGCCATTCCAACGTCGGTATTGGTGTTTACTTGGATTGCCACAATGTATAAAGGGCGGATACGGTTTGATACGCCAATGCTGTGGTTCCTTGGCTTTATTGCTATCTTTGCCATCGGCGGAATGGCTGGAGTTATGTTGGCGGTGCCACCAGTTGACTTCCAACTCCACAATAGCCTGTTCCTAGTGGCCCACTTCCATTCTATGGTCATAGGTGGCGTACTGTTTGGTGTTTTCTGCGGAATAAACTACTGGTTTCCAAAGATTACCGGGCTAAAATTAAACGAACGACTCGGACGGTATGCATTTTGGTGCTGGATGGTTGGCTTCTGTCTGTCATTTATCCCAATGTACGTGCTAGGACTTATGGGAGCGACCAGACGGCTTGATCATTACGACGCTTCCACCGGCTGGCAGCCACTGTTTATCCTTATGTTTATAGGTGGGATTGTCATCGCGATTGGTACAGCCATGCAGCTGGCCCAGATTCTCGCCACGGTTATTCAAAAGAGACAACTGCGTGACACAACCGGCGATCCTTGGGATGGACGAACTCTGGAATGGGCTACGGCTTCACCGCCACAGTTTTACAATTTCACAGTTATTCCGCATGTTAAAACCCGTGATGCTTATTTTGAAATGAAACGTCAAGGTTTGCTAAAACCCGCCTATGAAGATATCCATATTCCCAAGCATACGGCGGCTGGTATTTATATTGCTGGCTTTGCCTTCTTGGCGGGCTTTGCCTTTGTTTGGGAAATTGTCTGGCTGGCGGTAGCATCAATAATCGGTATTATCATAGTCTTTGTTATTCGGGCGTTCAACGAAGATATTGAGTATACCGTATCAGCGGCCGAAGTGCGTCAACTTGAGGAGGCTAGGCACAAGAAAACCACTGAGGTTAGTCGTAAAGAGACTGACGATACCGATGAAGACATGGGTCTATTTGAACTAATAAAGGTTGCCTTTGCCTTTGCTATGGATGTAATCAGGAAAAAACGGTGGCGCAAATGGTAACACACGAAATAAGTGTTAACGAAAAACACGAAGCTGAGTATAACGATAGAATTATGTTCGGTTTCTGGGTTTATTTGATGACTGATCTCTTAATGTTTTCGGTCCTATTTTCGGTCTTTGCGGTGTTACATGACTCTACATTCGGTGGCGAGTCGGGCCACCAGTTGTTCAGCTTGCCGTTTGTATTAACCGAAACTTTGATTTTGCTAACTAGTAGTTTTACGGTCGGCATTGGCATGATAGCGGCACGGCGCAGCCAGCAGCTCCAGACAATCATCTGGTTCGGCATAACGTTCCTGCTAGGTGTAGCGTTTTTGACGATGGAGCTAACTGAATTTGTAGCGCTTTTCAGGGAAGGTCACACCTTACAAAGTAACGCTTTCTTGTCCTCGTTCTTTGTGTTGGTGGGTACACACGGATTACACATAACATCGGGATTACTTTGGATGTTGATTACAATGATTTTTGTAGTGAAGCGAGGACTTAACCCGCACCTAGTTCGAAAATTGACCATGCTTAGTCTGTTTTGGCACTTTCTAGATATCGTGTGGATCTTTATCTTTACTATTGTGTATTTGAGGGCTTTCGTATGAGCGATACCTCACATAGCCAGAATAGCAAACCGATGCCAGAACATGGAACCACTAAGGCCTATGTGGTTGGATTTATAATATCTCTGATCTTTACGTTTATACCGTATTACTTGGTGGTCCATCATAACTTTTCTGGTTCGGTACTACTGGCAACGATATTAGGGTTTGCGGTCCTGCAGATGATTATTCAAGTAACCTTTTTCTTGCATCTGGGCCGAGGGCCAAAACCCAAATGGAATTTATTCTTTTTCATATCCACGGTGGGAATCATATTAGTTGTGGTGGGTGGTTCCATAATGATCATCAACAACTTGCACTACAATATGTCGCCAGGAGACCAGCTACAGAAACTGGTTGGCGATGAGGCCATTTACCAAATCGGTGGCGCCAAGACTGGCGCATGCCAAGGGCAGCATCACAATCATAAGGCCACGATCAAAAATGGCCGGGTAAATCCTGCCCATACGCTTGCGAGCAAGTGTGATACTCTGACGTTCATTAATGAAGATAGCAACCCGCGTTCAATCGCTTTCGGAGCGTACCCACAACATAAGGCCTATGCTGGCGAAATTGACCTATCACTTCCTAAAGGCTATAGCCAAACAATAACGTTGTCCGAACCAGGCTCATTTAAATTCTACGATCGTCAGCACACTCAATCATCCGGCGACTTTAATGTAAGCCCGCGATGACAATGGGCATGGTCATTAGTAAATTTAAGACCTATCTTTCACTTACTAAGCCGGGGATTATTCGGGGTAACTTAATGTTGGCCACCGCTGGATTTTTATTAGCTTCAAAAAGCCAAATCGACTGGGGTAATTTAGCCACAGTCCTAGTTAGCATTATGCTAATCATTGCTTCGGCCTGCGTTTTTAATAATTTTATTGACCGGGAAATTGATAAAAAAATGGCCCGAACCCAGAAAAGAGCTTTAGTTAACGGCTTGGTAAGTGGTCGTAATGCACTGATCTATGCCTCGATATTGGGCTTGGCTGGTTTAATTATTTTAGCCAAATACACCAATGGTTTAACTTTCTTGGCCGGCACCATTGGTTTTGTTGACTATGTCGTGATTTATGGCTTAGCCAAACGTCGATCAACCCTTAGTACATTAATTGGTAGTATATCCGGTGCTATGCCCTTAGTTGCTGGTTATTTAGCTGTAACTAACCATTTTAATGCTGTGGTAATAGTTTTGTTCTTGATAATGGTGTTTTGGCAAATGGCTCATTTTTTTGCCATTGCTATCTATCGTTATGATGATTATAAGGCGGCTGGTCTGCCGGTTTTGCCTGTCAAAAAGACTATTAAATCGGCCAAACAGCAGATCATCAGTTATATAGTTGCTTACGATTTGTCCATTTTATACCTTGGCTACTCAGCCAAAATGAGTAAAATCTACTTCATAGTTGCTGGATTGATGGGTTTATGGTGGCTGGTTTTAGGGATTAAGCTTTGGCCAAATAAAGACGATCAAACATGGGGAAAACGCATGTTTCTTGTGTCGCTTGTGGAAATTACGTTATTTTCAATACTGCTTTCGGTTGATGCATTTTTCAAATAAAACTTGTATGCTGTTAGTATGATTATTATCCTTCATATCATGTCTGCCCTGGTTAGCTTATTAATGGCTAGTTATTTACTCTTCAAGCCGTCTAAAAGGCTTTTTAAAACCACCAATACTTTAACTGTGACAACAGTCGCTAGCGGTACTTACTTGGTTTGGAGTCGGCATTCATCCATCTTATCGGCATGCATGGCTGGTTTAGTTTATTTGAGTTTGATCTCCATATCTCTATTTTTAACTCATGCTCGCTTGAATCGAATAAAAGTTGTCAGTGAAGATTAACTCCGCTTAATAATTTTGCATAACCGTCTTAAAAAACTTGCAGCTCCCCTGTTATAACTGATATACTGCCTTGGAATGGGAAGAGTGAGCACCAAACCTAAAGCACCTTCAAGTGCTTCGAATAAAGATGAAATTGCGCGACTGGCAGCTGCAGCCACTTCTAAACAGCAATTTGTTAACTCGGCTATGGACATGGGTTGGCGAATGGCCATTAGCGTAATTGTGCCGGTCATCATCGGCAGTTGGCTCGATCACAAATACCACACCTCACCATCATGGACTTTAGTTTCACTATTTGTGGCGGTCACGTTAGCCGTTATGGTAGTGATGAAAACGATCAAAGATCTTAATAACAGCCAAACTAATCGGAAAGCTAGGTAAAAATGTCATTGTTTGCACTTGCTGCTGAATCTGGTCCAGTCGTCCATATTACGCCAGTGACACTTTTTAATATCCATGGCTGGCCGATTACTAACTCGATGCTGTTTGCTTGGTTATGCTCGCTGGTGATTAGTTATGTATTGATTATGACTGCCCGGCGTCTAACCCTGCGACCCAAAGCTGGCTTCAGCCAAATTGTCGAGGCCGGCACTGAATTTATAACAGATGTAGTACAAAATAGCTTGGGTAGCCGCGAGTTGGCCATCAAATACTCACCTTACTTCACCGGCATCTTCTTTTTCATTGCATTTAGTAGTATTTTTGGTCTATTGCCAGGCGTCGGCGAAGCCTTTACTTATCATGGTCAGCCAATTTTTCGAGCCTTCACGGCCGATTTAAACGGTACTTTAGCAACCGCGGCAGTCTCGTTAATTATGGTCCAGTACTTTGCGATTAAAGAATCTGGCATTATTCGTCACCTGCGGCACTATTTTGCTGGCAAATTGTGGAATCCGGCAACATATTTAGTTGGTGTGTATGAAGTGCTTAATGAATTTATTCGTTTATTTAGCTTGTCTCTTCGATTGTTTTTAAATATTGCCATCGGTGAAATTATTATTTCAGTATTTGCCTATCTAGGTAAATTTGCGGCACCGATTACCTCGCTACCCTTTTTATTACTTGAGCTAGGAGTTTGCTTACTTCAAGCCTATATTTTTGTTATGCTAAGCGTTACTTATTTGTCTCTGGCAATTAACCACGCCGATGAGGAAATTGAGACCCATGGTAATATTGCTGACATCAAGGCATCAGGAGAATGAATGAAATTAAGCATTAATAATTTAACTAATGAGGAGAAAAGCTAATGTTATATCTAGCGGAACTAACCGGAAATGTCGAGGTTGTTGGTAAGGGTCTAATGCTGGGAGCCGGTATGATTGGCCCCGGTATTGGTGTAGGGCTAATTGGCAACAGTTTCATGAATGCAGTTGGACGCAATCCAGAGTCGGCCAAATTCTTGGGCCAGATTTTAGTATTTGTGGCGATTGTTGAACTCATGGCGCTACTAGTCTTTGCTTCACTGTTTATCATTAAGTAACTTAGGGTTTTAAGAATATATGATTTTGACTTTTGTAGCCGAAGCTTCCAGTAGCGGATCACCGCTGGCCGCTTTGGGCGTCAGCCTAAAAACCTTCGTGATTCAGTTAATTACTTTTGTCCTGGTCTTTTTAGTACTCAAACGATTCGCTTTTAAACCGATTACCAAACTACTCGAGGAACGCCGCAAAGTGATTGACGACGGTGTTAAGGCTGGTCAAAAGCTGGCGGCTGATCAAGCTGAGTTTGAAAAAAAGATGGCTGACGCAACTCGTGATGCGCGCCACGAGGCCGATAAGATTATTGCCAATGGCCACAAAGAAGCTCGCGAGATTATTCGTGAGGCCGAAAAAGTCGCCGGTCGTAAAGCCGAAGGCATTATTAGCGACGCTGAAGTTCGGATTGCCGAAGAAGCTGCCCACTCGCGACGCAAGCTTGAAAAAGAGATTGTCGGCCTAATCTCCGAAGCGACCGAAGCAATTGTTGGTGAGAAAATCGATAGCAAAAAAGACGCCGCTCTCATTGACCGAGTTATGAAGGGATTAAATAAAAAATCATGAATCAGTCCAGGCATCACATGGCCGAAGTGATTGGCGCAAAAACTCTTAAGATTAATGATACGCGCTCATTAGCTAAAGAAATTGCCGCTTTTTTATTGGTTGAACACCGCACTAGTGAGCTTGATTCCCTACTCCGCGATATTGTTCAATATCGAGCCGACCATGGTGTTGTTGAAGCAGTTGCCGTCAGTGTTGAAGGATTGGATGATGCAGTTAAGAAAGATATTCGTAATTTTTTGCACAACGAATTTCCGAAGGCTAAGACATTAGCCTGGCACGATAAACTTGACCCAGATGTAGTTGGGGGTCTTAAGGTTGAACTGCCCAATGAGCAATTGGATATCACTACTAGAGCTAAACTCGATACTTTTAAACGGTTAACCGGCGCAGGACAGGAGCTTTAATGCAGGACGTTTCGATTCAAGATCTAGCCAAAGAAATCCGTGACGCCATTGCTGAACTTAAAACTCGTCCGGAAATTGAAAAAGTTGGTGTGGTGACACGAGTTGGTGACGGTGTCGCCTGGATTTACGGTCTGACTAATTGTGGTTATAACGAAATGATTGACATTGTTGCCATTGACGGTACGCGAATCACAGCTTTTGCTTTCAACCTTGGCGAGGATGAAATTGGCGCAGTCATTTTAGGTGACGACACCCAGATCAAGGCTAGTGCCAAAGCCCACTTGACTGGCAAAATTCTAGAGGTGCCAGTCGGACCAGAACTAGTCGGCCGAGTCGTCAATCCACTTGGTCAAGCTATGGATGGCAAAGGTGAAATCAAGGCTAAGTTAACAAGTCCGGTTGAAAAGATTGCTCCTGGGGTTCTGGCTCGTAAAAGTGTCCACGAACCACTAATGACTGGTATTACTGCCGTTGATGCGATGGTACCGATTGGCCGTGGCCAACGTGAATTAATTATTGGTGACCGCCAGACGGGCAAAACCGCAGTGGCGCTCGACACCATGATTAATCAGCACCGTCAAAACACCGATGTGATTAACATCTATGTGGCGATTGGGCAGAAACTTAGTAAGGTAGCTCGTTTGGTTGAGCGACTGAAGCGTGAAGGTGTTATGGAACAAACCATTGTGGTGGCTACCAGTGCGGCTGATCCGGCCAGTCTGCAATACCTAGCTCCTTATGCCGGTTGTGCCATGGGCGAGTATTTTCGCGATAACAAAAGACACGCTTTAATTATTTACGATGACCTAAGTAAACATGCGGCTGCTTATAGGCAGATGAGTTTACTACTTCGTCGCCCACCCGGTCGTGAAGCCTACCCAGGCGATGTATTTTACTTACACTCTCGATTACTCGAACGGGCCTCTAAACTCAGCGATAAATTGGGTGCTGGTTCTCTAACAGCCCTGCCAATCATCGAAACTCAAGCTGGTGACATCAGTGCCTATATCCCAACTAATGTTATTTCAATTACCGACGGCCAGATCTTTATGGAAACCGATTTGTTCTATCAAGGGATTCGACCAGCTATTTCAGTTGGCCTGTCTGTTTCGCGCGTCGGTGGTAATGCTCAAACCAAAGCTGTTAAAAGCGTGGCTAAAAGTTTACGAATTGATCTGGCGCAGTTTCGAGAATTAGCAGCCTTTAGTCAATTCTCAACCGATCTTGATGCCGATACACGTCATCGAATTGAGCGTGGCCAGCGTTTAACCGAATTACTAAAGCAGCCCCAGTTTCAACCTTATGCCATTTGGCAACAATATGCTGCATTATTAGCGGCCGAAAACGGTTGTTTTGATGCGGTGCCAATCGAGAGAGTTAAAACCGTTGAAGCTAACCTGCTGCGTGAACTTAAGCACGACAACCCAAAGCTGGTCGAGAAAATTAATACTGGCGATGAACCCGACGACCAAACCAAGAAAGTAATCGTTGATATGGCTAACAAAATTGCGATTAGCTATAAAGTCGAAGACAAGCCAGAAGCTAAAGAAAATACTTCAGAAAAGGTTGAGGTATAATGGGACTGACAAACCGAATTGGTCCTCCATTTAGTGGCTCTGAGCGTGCCTTAGCTGCTTTTAATAATGCATCCTACTTATCGATTACGATGGGGCTTGAATTAGATAAAGATACAGGTAACATCACTACTTCTGCCCCAGGCAGTGAAAATCCGGAACCTCTTGTGGGCAGTCCGGGCGAAGTTATGACTGATCCGCGATTTTATATACCTAGAGTAATTAATGAAGCAGATCGGATAGATTTAGCTTTTACGCTGGGCTACTGTTTAGCAAAACTTGAAAGTGTGAATCAAAATGGCTAATACAATTACCCTTAAGCGTCGGATTAGCTCCGTTAAAAACACGCGGCAAATTACCAAAGCCATGGAGTTAGTAGCTGCTAGTAAAATGCGTCGAGCTCAGGAAAGTGCTTTGCATGGTCGAGCTTATCGAGAAGCTGCGCACGAGTTACTAACCAAGTTAGGTCAAATCATCGAAGTCGACCAACATCCGCTTTATGTTAAACGGGCGGTCAAAACTAGGGTTTATGTAGTTATTACTAGTAACCGTGGTCTGGCCGGAGCTTACAACTCCAACATTATTCGAATGCTGTCACGAGCTATAATTGAAGACCAAAGAAATCATATCAATTCCCAAGTCATTGCCATTGGTAAACAAGTCGCAAATTTTGCGCGGCGAGTTGAAGGCGTTGAGTTATTGGCGGCCTACTCTGGTTTTGGCGACCATCCAACAGCTAACGACATTCGGCCAATACTTAATCAAGTGGTGGAGCTTTACACTGAGCAAAAAGCCGATGACATCAAACTACTCTACACTACTTTCCAATCCAACCTGGTTCAAACACCGACTAACTTAGCGTTACTGCCGGCCATTTTCGAAGCTGGCGAAAATATCGACAAAACCATTAACAGTGTCACGTTTGAGCCATCAATCGAGGCGGTTCTAGATAACGTCACTGTACGACTCTTGGAAGTTCAACTCTGGCAAGCTATGCTGGAAAGTGTCGCTTCTGAGCATTCCATGCGGATGATGGCCATGAAAAATGCTACCGACAACGCATCAGATTTGATTGATGACTTGACGCTAGCTTTCAACACGGCGCGGCAAGCGGCGATTACCCAAGAGTTAGCCGAAATAACAGGTGGTGCGGAGGCCATAAAATGAGCTTAGGCGAACAAATTAGATCACTTGAACCGGCTGATGCTTTGTGGAATGCCATTGCTGATACAAATTTAGGCTTAGTCGACGGCGAAACCCTAATTGGCGGTGCCGAGGCACGACTGGGCTATCCGTTGGCGGGTCAAATAAGGACTGATTTGTTAAGCTTGGCCGATGGTGAGGTTACGCACTATAAGGAGACTGTACACCCCGGGTACTTAATTATAGATAAGGATGAATATTGGCTCGATAATTACTGTGAACCACTGACACCTGATGAAGCAATGCAATTTGCCAATCAAGAAGTATTGGACTATTTGTCAGAACGTGCAATTAAGCACGCTCTACTTCAGATAAAAGAAGAAAAACCACACCTAATGCAAAGCGATCTTAAAGCAAAAAGAATGGCTGAGCTAGCAACAGAATTTGCCTTGGGAATAAAACCAATTTTTGAAATGGTAGAGGAGTAGATTATGGCAGCAGTAACTAATGCAAAAACTAAATCCGGTAAAATCAGCCAAATCGTCGGTGTAGTAATCGATATTGAATTTAATGATCATTTGCCAGCTATTTATAATGCTTTGAAAGTTAAAATTGATGATCGCGAACTAGTTTTGGAAGTCGCCCAACACTTGAGTGAATCAGCAGTTCGGGCGGTAGCACTTGGTTCAACCGATGGTTTAGAACGTGGTGCCGAGGTAGTTGATACTGGTGATGCTATTAGTGTGCCAATTGGTGAAAAAACGCTTGGGCGAATGTTTAACGTGATTGGTAAGCCAATTGACGACAAACCCGATAATTTTACCGAACGTGCACCCATTCATCGCTTGCCACCACCATTAACAGATCAATCCAGTAATGTGGAAATTCTTGAAACCGGTATTAAAGTTATTGACCTAATTGCGCCGATTACTAAAGGTGGCAAAGTTGGTTTATTCGGCGGTGCTGGTGTTGGTAAGACGGTATTAATTACCGAATTGATTAACAACATTGCCAAATTCCATAAAGGCTATTCGGTCTTTGCTGGTGTCGGCGAACGAACTCGTGAAGGCAACGATTTGTACTACGAAATGGCCGAGTCGAAAGTTTTGGATAAAACTTCACTAGTCTTTGGACAAATGAATGAACCGCCAGGGGCGCGTTTAAGGGTTGGTTTATCCGGACTAACCATTGCTGAAGGCTTTCGTGATAAAGGTAACGATGTCTTGCTATTCATCGATAATATCTTTCGGTTTACCCAAGCAGGTGCTGAAGTCTCGGCTCTGCTCGGTCGATTGCCCTCTGCCGTCGGTTACCAGCCAAACTTGGCTCAAGAAATGGGCCAATTGCAAGAACGGATTACTTCAACTCGTAAGGGTTCGATTACGTCTGTTCAAGCAGTGTATGTACCGGCTGATGACTTAACTGATCCAGCGCCAGCCACTACTTTTGCCCACTTGGACTCAACAATTGTGCTGAACCGGGCTTTAACCGAGCTTGGTCTTTACCCAGCTGTTGATCCACTCGACAGCAATTCAACCATTTTGGATCCGGAAATTGTTGGCGAAGAACATTATCAAGTGGCCCGTGAAGTTCAACGAGTCTTGCAACGATATAAAGACCTGCAGGATATTATTGCCATTCTAGGAATGGAAGAACTATCTGATGAAGACAAGCAAACCGTATCGCGAGCTAGAAGGATTCAACGCTTCTTAACTCAACCATTCTTTGTGGCAGAAGTCTTTATTGGTAAACCTGGTAAATACGTGCCACTAGCCGACACAATTGCCGGCTTTAAAGAAATCCTCGATGGCAAGCATGATGATAAATCTGAAAATGCCTTCTATATGAAGGGCGATATTAGTGACGTAAAGGATGAAAAATAATGCCTAATGGTGAACTAAGTCAGCCGGATATTAATAGACTAGCACTTGAGCAGCACATGCGAGCTATCAAGGATACTGATGAATTTGGTTATCCAAAAGAAGGAATCGAGCATCATCCTATTGCAGCTCAAATCGCTGGTAAATGGGCAGTGGCTGAAGCCCGCGATTCAGATGGCCCCACTCAATTATTTGGCTATGATGACAACGAGGAGTTTAGACAGGTTCAGCTAGGAGAAGCTTAGTAAAGCTATGATCAGACTTGAGTTGATTACATTAAATGGTTCTAAATTTGCTGGTGATGTTTATGAGGTGCTGTTGCCGACCCTAGATGGCCGGATTGGTGTTTTAGATCACCATATGCCCTTAATTAGTGTTGCCATACCTGGAGTAATTAGTATTAGACGAAAAAGCACCGATCGTGATGATTATATGGAGCACTATGCCACCAACGGTGGGGTCATTGAAGTCGAGGATAATGTGTTGCGGGTTCTGGTTGACGAAGCTGACCATGAAGAAGAAATCAACGAACAAGAAATTCAAAAGGCTATGGCCGAAGCCCAACGCCTAAAGGCTGAGGCCAAAGACCATGTAACTGCGGAGCAGGCACAAAGTATTATTGATCATAATCAAGCCCGTCTACGTGTAGCTGGACTTAAACGTCGGAAATCCCACCATTGAGCAATTGCTCTAGTTGATGTGACTCTCGAAGAGGTTCGGCAACGTCAATTATAACTTCCGCAGCTCCCCTTAGCACCGATAAAGCAATGACGCCGCGAAATTGGTCGGGCGACAAGTCAGGCCGGCCGTTCTTATCAAAGCTTAAAGAGCGGTTTGAGCCAATTTCTTTGTAAACATGTTTGATTGTGTCGTGGATTCTCTTATATAGAGTGGGGTTGGAGATTTTAAGAGATTCGTCGATGTAGCTAATGGTAACAGAATCGAGTATCGATTCATGGTCAGATGAATCTTCAACCAAAGGTAGATACTTTACTAATCCTTCGAGCTCACTTTCCACCATATAGCGTCTCCTTGTAATTTAATGGTACCACATATAGTGCTATTGCCAAAATTTTAAGTTTGGAGTAAAGTTATACCGTTTGTGAGTTAAAGATAGAAAATAATGGAAAAGACTGATCAAATGAGAGAGATTAACGGAGGTGATTTTATAATGCCAAAACTAGAAATTCAGAGAATTAATACGGGTCTCGGTTTTGGAGAAGGCTCGATCACTTACTCAGAAAGAATTGATCAAGTTGGCGAACAAAAAATCAAGGCCGTAGAATCGGCCATTAATTCTGGTGAGTTACTAGTGCCAATTGATACTGATTCTGATAGTCAAGTGATCGATGATGATGGTTGCGGCGACGGTCGGGTGGTACGTCGAATTTTTCACGGCGAAGTTGAAAAAAAGCATTCTTTGAGAAGGCCAAAAGTATTTGGCGGTGGGCCAGCTATGGCAGCAGCTAGTATAATCGGTCTTGGTGACGCCGAAAATCAAGGTTTACAAGAATTATTTTCGAATGGAATAAGTTCATTAAAAGCTTCAAAAATTGATTTTGGCGGACATACAGATAGCCATTCTCATGGACCAAACTGTGGTTGTGGCGCACTGGATAAAGCTCCGGAGGTGATTACCAATGTTGCCAAGTATGCTGATTCAATAAAGAATTCTATTATTGGTCTTGGTGAGGATACTACAGATTTGGATGAAGTTTTGGATAATTATAGGAACTACGCCGCCAAAATCGCGGAGCACAACGCGGATTATTCCGGAGCAGCTGTAATGTCGGAAATCATCGAAAGTGGAAAAATTGTCAAAGAGCTTGACGGGACACATAACGAGATGTTTATCGTTGTAAATTTCGTAGATGGACAAACCATTGATCAAGAGAAGGTTCGCGAATTAAGTGATGGTGATATCCAGGTTTTTGCGGTTGATGCTTGGCGACTTTATGATATTGCAGACCGACTTTATGACGGTGAGCCACAAGCTACAAAACACCAAGCTTTACTTGGTGAATTGGCATATACTCTTGGTGTTTCGGCCACTTTAACAAAAGGTGACTTGCCGGTATATGCTGTAACTCCACGGACCGAACTGGTTACGGCGTAAAATTGACAATTATATTTGTGATAGCGCAAAAAAGTATTATGCTATAGTCATAACTAATTGGAGGGTTTAAACAAATGTTTGGACGTAATAAGGTAGCCATGATTGTGGCTGAATTTCTTGGTACCGCGATTTTGGCGGTAGCCGTTTTTTCAATGTCAAGGTATAGTGGTGCTCTACCGTTCTTACCTTCACCGGCTTTCATTGCTGGTTTGACGGCTGGACTGATGGTACTGGTAGTCGGTGACATATCCGGTGCTCACATCAACCCGGCTGTAACCTATGGTTTATGGACAGTCCGAAAAATTAGTACTTACCAAGCAGTTGTTTATATCACCGCTCAAATGTTGGGTGGTCTGGCCGCTTGGCAATTACTCAAATATTTAGCGGTCGATAGCCGAGCTCCGCTGATGGATATTGCTGGCAAAAATATCGATGTTAAAGTGATGATCGCCGAAGGCCTGGGAGCATTCGTATTCATAACGGGCGTAGCCGCCGCAGTCTATAAAAAGTTTGATGGCTTACAAAAAGCTTTTACGATTGGGGCTTCACTGACACTCGGTATTCTAGTCGCTTCTATTTTTTCAAATGGCGTCGTTAACCCAGCCGTAGCGGTCGGCATACGTTCGTTCAATGTATCCTACGTTGTCGGTCCGTTAGTTGGCGCAGCAGTCGCTACTAACCTTTACGCATTACTATTTGCTCCTCAGGAAGCTAGAACATCATTGGTTCGACGAGCAGTTAGTGCCACCCGACGGTCAACTCCACGGGCTCGTGGTGGTTCAACACGTCGTCGACGCTAAAACTAAGAATTTTTTAGTAGATCTTCTTCGAACTGTAAAATACCTTGGAGATTTTGGGGATACATACTAGTATCTGGCAAATCAAGCTGCATTACACAGTTCCAAACGGCTTGGACGAGTGAAGCCAGTCGTGTCAGGTCGTCGGGTGTAGGTAGATAGGTCAGCGTCAACTTAGCCTTGGCATCGGCTTCGACGTATATCATCTGTCCAATTATTTCGCCCTTAACTTTTACGCCTGGATCTAATTTAAGTAAAAGAGCATAAAACATCAATTGAAGTTTGTGCCGCCAGGCTCGTACGCCATCATTACCCGAGGTCAGCGACAACGAGTTAAGCGGCCGCCCGGTTTTATAGTCCTGAACAATTGTATTTTCACCAGTCATATCCAATACATCTAACTTACCGCCAATTTTGGCGGTGTTACTGAGTATTTCGGTTATGTTGTACTCGGGTCGTGCGCCAATACTAAACTCCCAATTATGTTTCTCCATGAAACGATTAAGTACTCGATGTCCAAGCGTGAGCCGTTTTTGGTAATCAGTTTCTGGTAGTCCCTGATCGAGCAGTGATTGATCAAATCGAGCTAGTACTTTGGCGATATTAAAGTCGCTAGCATTATGAAGTAATAGAGCTTCTTCTAGAGCATCATGTACTGCGGTGCCCATGGCAGCTGATGGCGTCTTGGCTTCTGGCAGTCGAAGTAAATTCCGCTCCTTAAAATGCTGAGGACCGCCCCTGGTCACGTCCAAGAAGTTGATTAGATTCGAAACATTTAAATGGTAAGTCTCAAGCCGCGGTTTCAATAATCTTAATTCATTGGATTGATCTAACCTTGGCCATAGCAGGGTTCGCTCGAGTACTTGGGCAAGTTCTTTGCCAGTGCTGGCTGGCTGATCGGTAATCGGTATGGCGTTGAGTGACTTAGCGGCCGGCACATTGTCGCCGGTTGGCGATGTATTGAAAGATCCAAATATCAAAGTGCTCTTAGCTCGGGTAGCCGCTACATACATCAACCGGACATAATCGTCGGCGTCGTCTTCAGCCGGTCGGAGTGGCAGATTGGCCGGCGGGATTCGTCCGTATGAGCGGGGCGACCATTCGCTTTCGACGGTGTCAATGATAATCACCGTATCAAATTCCAGACCCTTGGCTTTATGAACGCTCAACAGTTCAACACAGTGTTCGCCACTGACAAATGGAGAAGTGTCGCTAATGACTTTATTATTCTCGATCATCAGATCAACGAATTGTACAAACGTTTCAACTTTGGCGACGCCGATTGATCGGAATTCACTAATTAGACCCCGTAGTAGCTGTACGGCCGACAACGTTTCTATATACGATTCGGCCATCATCTTACTTTTAAAGAAGTAATTGCGTACAGGGCTATCCAATAGATCGTTGTCTCGCAACCCCAAAATATATTCAACAACAACCATTAATGGCTCGCTAGCGCTGAGCTCGACTAACCAATTTAGCCAAGCACCGATTGCAGATAACTGTTTTTGTTTACTGGCTGACAGTCCGCTTAGCCAATCGTAGGTTTTCTGTTGATCGACCGCAAACTGCCAGAGTCGCTCGGACTTAATGCCCCACATTGGATGGCGCAAAGTTTGATTTAATAATTGATTAACTGAGCTGATTTCCCCTCTTTTTATATGTACGATTAGTTTCAGGATAATGTAGAGCTGTTCAACCACCGGCTGCTCGAGAATGTTGTTGTTTTGTTCGTAATCAATCGGTATAGCTTTAGTGTGCAATAACATAGCAATATCACGTAGGCTGCTATGATGACGAGCCAAAACAGCGACACTGCCCTTTTCTAACAACTGACCAGCCATATCAGCTAAATTATCCAATTGTTCCTGGCGGCTGCGATAGCTACGGGTTTCAATCAAACCTTTGATTTTGGGTGAATTAACTGCCACCAGCTTTTTAGAAAGATCAGGACGTTCAGTAACTAGTCGATAACTGGCATGCTCAATAATAGTTTTAACACTGTCTAAAACCGCTTGAGTTGAACGATAGTTATCGGTTAATACCACCGTTTTAGCACTCGGATATTGTCTAGTAAAGCCAAGCATATTACTTAACTCAGCACCCTGGAACTTAAAGATTGATTGGTCGTCATCGCCAACCGCCATAATGTTTGGGCTATCGAGCTCGACATTATCGGCAATGAGGTGGGCTAGCCTTAGTTGGGCAGCGTTGGTATCCTGAAACTCGTCAATTAACACATATTGAAATTGCTCTTGTAAACTGGCTCGCAGATCTTCGCGTTGCTCAATTTGGCCTATAACCTCAACTAGCATATCGGCATAGTCATAGTATCCGCGTCGATGTAGTCGGTCGCGATACTGCTCATATGCATCGGCAATGGCCAACCACCACAGATTACGCTTTCTCTCGTCAAACATCGCGTATTGACCGTCGTGCTTTTGTAACCAACGAGATTTCCACTTGCTGATAGCGACAGTTTTGCCAGTATTCATATATTCACGACTAGCCCGTGCATGGCTGTCCGAAATTATAGTCTGAAGTGAACTAAGTGGTGTTATTAGTTTGTCAACTGTTTGCGCCGGCAAGGCTGCAACAATATTGTCAATTTGTTGGAGACTTTTAGGACTAACAGTAATCTGCCCCAAATCAGCCATTATTGGTTCAATGATATCTAGATAAGCCAGATTAGCGGCAATTAAGGCCCGGAGTTTATCCGGTGTTAAACCAGCTTCTTTAGCTAGGTTAATCGCTGCTGAAACTTCGCGGATTAGAGTAAATTGACCGGCAAACTTTAATGCCAACGGGTGTTCAGTCGGCAGATTGTTTAGTATTTGTTGCAAGACTTCCAGCTGAATGGCATCAGCCGCAATATCCAACTGAGCGCCTTTCCAAAAGTACTCTGGGAATCGATTCATAATATCAGCCGCCAAGCCATGGAAAGTCTTTACCGCTACACTATGAGCTTCCTCTCCAATAATATTAAGTAATCGTTGTTTCATATTATCGGTGGCTTTGTTTGTAAAAGTCAGACACAATATGCCCTCCGGGTAAATGTCACTTTTTAACAAGATGTTTGCTACCCGCATGCTTAATAGTTGGGTTTTGCCAGTGCCGGGCCCGGCAATTACCAATACTGGACCGTTAATACTATCGACTGCTTGACGTTGGCGAGAATTTAATTTGGCGTATTGTTTATCAAAACTATTCACAATTTATATTGTACTGGTTTAATGTCTGACTAGGTACTAACTATATCCGGTTTAATCTCAGTTAATTTTCAGCCCAAAAGGCCTACAATAATGTTATGCGTATTTTAGTTGTTGAGGACGAGCATAAGATTGCTAATGCTGTTAAGCGTGGCTTGGAACAACATACTTTTGCAGTTGATGTGGCTTATGATGGCGATCAGGGTTTAACTATGGCCATGACCGAACCGTATGACTTAATAATCTTGGATCGTATGCTACCTGGGTCAATAGACGGACTTGGTATTTTAAAATCATTGCGCACCAACCAGAAACACGTACCTGTTTTATTCTTAACCGCCAAAGATCGAATACTGGATCGAAGTGACGGTCTAAACGCCGGTGCCGACGACTATTTAGTTAAACCCTTTGCTTTTGTTGAGTTAATCGCGCGGGTACGGGCCTTATTGCGTCGGCCACCGACGTCCATTCAAAACAGCCTAAGCTATAATGATTTAAGCCTTGATGCCGAACAATTTGTAGTGCGGCGCAATCATCAGCCAATCGAACTTACCACTCGGGAATTTGCCTTACTTGAGTATTTGATGCGCAATGCGGAGCGAATTGTTACTAAGGATGCAATTATGCAACACGTTTGGAATTATGACGCCGATATATTACCTAACACAGTTGAGGTTTATATTGGCTACCTTAGAAACAAGATCGATAAACCATTCGAAAGCTCTAATCTAATCCATACTCGTCGTGGTTTCGGCTATTTCTTTGGGATTAAAAACTAAATGTTTCATAAAACCTCGCTTCGGCTAACTGGACTTTATCTGACAATAATTATGGTTATTAGTGTTTGTTTTAGTGTGACGGTTTATCATTTATCAACTGAAGAACTTAATCATGGCTTTTCAAGACAGCAACAACTAATCGATCATTTACCAAGTTATGGCTTGGGCGGTAATATTCGTAATCAACTAATGAATCAACACGAACGTGATGTTGATGAAGCCAATAACCGAATAATTACTCGTTTAGTTATCACGAATCTTTTAATTTTAATGATTGGTGGCATCTTGAGCTATTACTTAGCCCGAAGCAGCCTTAAACCGATTGAAGATGCCCACGAGGCTCAAAGTCGCTTTACAGCCGATGCTAGTCATGAACTTCGGACACCCTTAGCCGCTATGCAAACTGAGATAGAGGTCGCGTTGATGAAACCGCGCCTCAAGTTATCAGAGGCAAAAGAACAACTTAAGAGTAACCTAGATGAGATCGGTAAGCTAAATCAGCTCACTGACAGGTTGCTTCGTTTAGCTAGACTTGACCACAATGGCTTAAATAAAGAAAAAATTGAAATTCAAAAGATTATTAATTTAGCCATGACTCGACTTTTGCCGACAGCCGAAGTTAAACATATTTTAATTGAAGCCCAAAACATTCAACCACTCAGGGTGGTTGGAGATGAAACTAGTTTGATCGAATTATTGATGATTATTTTAGACAATGCCATAAAGTACAGCCCACCCAAATCACAAATTGAGCTGACGGTTAAAAAACAATTACAGCACGCAGTTATAACCATTAATGACCACGGTATTGGCATTAAAGACGTCGACCAGGGCCATATCTTTGATCGCTTTTATCGAGCTGATAGTGCTCGAAATAAAAACCACCTCGCCGGCTATGGCTTGGGTCTGGCGATGGCCAAAAGCATTGTCGATCATCACGCTGGTCAAATAACGGTTAATAGTGTGTTTGGCCAGGGTTCAGTTTTTACAGTTCGTTTACCGCTAGCGACTTAAGCCTAACGGTGTCGTTTAGATCGAGCCAGCAACCATACCAGCGAAGCGATAACTAGAAACATAGCCGAATAAAATCCGACTTCACCATACAATTCGACTTTATAGCCTTCATTGAAGTTAAAGTAGAAATAAGCCACAGTGGTAGAGGTGTAGGCAGCGATACTCAGGGCTGCAGTACCAAATATCGCTGTTCGACTAGCTGCAATGGCCGACACGACGATTGGTATTAAATACAAAACAACTGCCCGGCTAGCCATGCCTCGCTGAGTATAAACCTGATAACTCGCAAAACTAATATCTGCCAAGATCAAGGTTAATAGCAAAAGTTTATAAACACCAACAGTGCGTATTCGAGTTCGAGCCATAAACCAAATAATTACAACTATTGTTAGAAAAACGGCCGTTGATACCCAGCGGCGAAAAACAGCTTGAGGTGTTATCAATTTGGCCGCATCATAAGCAATTATTTGAATAATAACGGCCAAAATATAAACAAAGTGTGCCCGAGTAGCGCGGATTAAGCCGACGTGCAGGTCGCTGTGGTTAGTCGATTTCATAACTAAAGGATAAGCGTATTGAAACATGTGGTGGCTAAAGGTGTCAACCAACCATAATTATGTACGGGTGGTTAATTTCTTGATGGCCAACATTAAAGCAGCCTCTTTTAAACTAACCGATTTAGCTGTTGATAAATTGTAAGTTGCATCAATAGCCGGGCGCAGATATTCTTCTAATCGTAAATTTACCTGGGCTTCAGACCATTTTTGGTGATTTGTATTCTGGAGCCATTCAAGATAACTAACTATCACACCGCCGGAATTAGCAATAATGTCTGGCAAAATAGCCACACCGTTATTGTCTAATATTTCACCGGCTTCATCATCGATGGGTCCATTAGCTAGTTCCATAATTAAATTGCTGTTCAGCTGATTGACATTTTTGGATGTAATTGCGCCCCCGAGAGCAGCCAGTACAAGCACATCAACTGGCTGATTGAGTATTGCTTCAGCTGGCATGACTTCTATGCCCAGTTCTGAAAATTGAACAAAGTTATGACCGGCTGATTTAAATTTGGCTAAGCGTTTAGCCGATAAGCCATTATCCGAGACTAAAGTAGCAGAAGAATCGCTTGCCGCTTTCAATTTCCATTTTGGCTGTTCTTGCTCAGCGATTAAAGCGAAATAACTACCAACATTACCAAACCCCTGGACGGCATAGTCTAAACTTGCCGATCTTTTAGACAACCTCAGATATTCTTTAAGTATTGCAACTCCGCCTCGTCCGGTCGCCGCCTCACGACCTTGGCTGCCACCTTTTGCTAAACTTTTACCGGTAAAACTGGCGCCAGATTGATCGCCACTAATTTTGGCATACTCATCAACCATCCAGTCGATTACTTGAGCATCAGTATTTACATCTGGCGCTGGGATATCTTGATCTGGTCCAATGTTGGTTGCTAAACCCTTAACATAGGCTCGACTGAGTTCTTCTAATTCTGATTTAGACAATACTTTTGGGTTAACTCGAACGCCACCCTTACCACCGCCCAGCGGTAAGCCAACGGCCGCAGTCTTTAGGCTCATGAGTAGCGCCAGTGCTTTAACTTCATCCAGTTGGACTTCAGGGTGAAAGCGGACACCACCTTTATATGGGCCCAGCCGATTATTGTGCTGGACGCGGTATGCCGGTAGCCTTTTCCCAGATGATAATTCAATCTCGAATTCATGGACATGGTCATTTTTTAGCAATTTATCAATTTGTGCTTGATTTAGACCCAATTGACGACCAACTTGTTGAACTAAATACTGTGTACTTTTGAGCATAATATAATTGATTCCTGAGCCTGCTAATTGTAACTAAATAATTTTGTCTAACCAAACTCTGATTGACTAGTGTTGATAAAGTATTAGAATAGCTAAGTTATGTTAAAAGTAGCAATTCAAGGTGCCCAAGGTTCGTTCCATGAGCTAGCCGCTCAGCGGTACTTTGGCAAAAAAGTGCCAATAGTTTACTGTGATACTTTTAAAGCAGTTTTTGATGCTATCCATGATAATACGGCGTCCGCTGCGGTTGTGGCGATTGGCAATAGCCACTATGGTGATATTGATCAAGTTTACGATCGACTGATTGCTAACAATTTAAACCCCAAATCAAAGCTAAAATACTGGATAAGCGGTGAAGTTTACATAAATATTGAACAATGCCTGCTGGGCGTACCAGGCACAACCTTAAAAACCATCACTGAAGTCCACTCCCAAGCGCCGGCCCTAGGACAGTGTTTTAATTTTTTGCATACCCGTTTGAGCGGAGTTTTACATGTTGAACAAGATGATACTGCCAAAAGCGCATTACTGGTTAGTCAGTGGCAAGATCCAACAAAAGCGGCGATTGCCAGTCGAACGGCGGCTAAACTTTATAATCTAAAAGTAATTGCCAGTGCTATTCAAGATCATAAAGTAAATATCACTCGGTTTTTAATCATTGAAACTTCCGCTATGCACGATTTAGCCGACAGTAACAAAACTTCACTGTTACTAAAAACCAGTCACCAACCTGGCTCCTTAGCCAAAGCTCTGGTATTGTTTAGTGATTTTGACATTAACCTGAGTTATCTACAATCAGTACCGATTCCCCATCAGCCATTTCAATATCGTTTTTATATTGATATGGAAGCCGGTCTAGAAGACAAACGCGTCGTTAAAGCTTTAAAAGTATTACGCTTAGCAGACTATAAGATAGATGTACTTGGTAGCTACAAAAAGGCGAAATTCCCCAATTAAAACTTCGGCAAAATAAAGCCTAAATAATGTCAACATTTTGACATTGATATGTTAGGCTGTAATAGATGAAATTGGTTGTTCAAATTCCGTGTCTTAATGAACAAGACACTCTGCCGCTAGTTATTAACTCCATTCCCAAGAAAATTGTTGGAATTGATAAAATTGAGATCTTAGTCATAGATGATGGTTCGACCGATAAAACGATCGCGGTTGCTAAAAAATTAGGTGTTAAACACTTCGTTCATCATACCCGCAACATGGGATTAGCCAAATCGTTTTCAGACGGTGTTATGAAAGCTTTAGAAATGGGTGCTGATATTGTGGTTAATACCGATGGCGATAACCAGTACCCTCAAGCTGACATACCTAAACTCGTTAAACCAATTATTGATGGCCGGGCTGACATTGTAGTTGCTAACCGACAAGTCAATCAAATTCGTGAGTTTTCGTGGGCCAAGAAGGGCTTGCAACTGCTTGGTAGTAAGGTAGTTAACTTAGCTGCTGGAACTGATATACCTGATGCCGCCAGTGGTTTCCGAGCTTATTCACGCGAATCAGTAATAGCCCTAAATATCATTACCCGATTCAGTTATTGCATGGAAACGATTATACAGGCCGGTAATAAACGATTAGCAATTACCAGTATACCGATTAAAACCAATGCCAAAACCCGGCCATCACGATTATTTAAGTCGACTCCCGAACATGTTTTTAAATCAACGGTCGCCATTTTGCGCTCCCTAACCATGTATAAACCATATTTACTGTTTATTACACTAGGTACGCTCTTTTTGGCTTTAGGCTCAGTACCGTTTTTACGTTACCTGTGGTTTTATTTTCACCATGACTCTGACGGACACATTCAATCGTTAGTCATTGGCGGCTTGTTACTAACTTGTTCGTTACTATCTTATGTTTTAGGGGTAATTGCTGACCTAGTTAGGATTAATCGAATCCTAATTGAAGACCAATTGACAGTCTCGAAACGCGAACACCTAAAATCATTTAGGGCCAATAATTAATCGCTGTAGTACTGAACGGGCATCACTATTAAGTCGATTAACCGTTGTATTAGGCCAATACCACGATGAATCACTTCTTAAAATATAGACACCAATTCCGCCGCCCTGAGTAATTAAAATTAGCCCAGCCAAAATCACACTTGCTAGCTTAAGTTTAGTAGCACCACTAAACAGTTTGTTAATACCTAGACCAAATAATAGATACAAAATTGGCAGTACCGGTATAAGGTAACGGCCTTGGATAGCCACAGCTAGTCCCAAATGCACAAAATCGACATAGTTTTGGAGCCATAGCGTTGTTATGTATATGATGGCAACGACAATTAGTAGATTAAGATGATACTTTTTTCGTAAACTACTTTGCCACCAAATAAAGCACAGGCTGCCAATACCAATAGTTATAACTGACAAATATCGGACAAGACGATAAGGTTGTCCGGTCTTGAAGTTGGAACTAGAGCCATTTAAGGTGTAGAACAAATCATTGCTAATTTGTTTTAGCCACGTACGAATAGTGTAATTAATCGGATTAGTCGAAACCGTTGGTAGTTTGTGGTTTAGTTTATCTTGATGAGTTTGATAATTGCGAAGCCAAGAACCATTATCCCTACACTTCTCAACACTTAACACTTGATCGCATTCCGGTGTGGGAGTGTGATAGCGGATAGTGTTAAGACCATAACGCTCAAAAAATAGACCGCTCAACACAACGATGATCAACACCAGTAAAGTTTGTTGAAGATGACTTATAACATGCCAACTTAAGACAAAAGACTTAAACCGACTAGTCTTCGGCTTACTAAACCAAGTTTTCCAGATCTGGTAGACGAGCACGACAGCCACACCTAAACCAATCGGCAAGAAGGCGTATTTAACCAGTGAACCAAATAACAGGGCAATTATTAATTGACAAAACTTTTTCAGATCTAGAGTTTTGTGAGTGGCTAGCGTTTGACCGATTTGCTGGCTGAGTAGCAAAGTTATCGCCACCATTAAAAATAGCAAGTTATCATAGTTGATCTGAGCCGCCAGAAACGGCACCACAGGTGTTAATACAAAGATAGCCAATACCACGTGCACTAACGCCCTAGGGGCTTTGGTATTTAACAATACCTTACGGTAGATAATTAAACCTAGACCAAATAGAATCACACTAATTAAACGTAGTGAAATCACTTGAATGGTTTCGGACTGAGTAAATAGAACGATTATTCGATAATAAAAACTCAGCAAATAATGATACATATACGATGGGTCACGACTAACTGCCCCAAAAACCGCACTGCCATCTGGCTGACGGGACCAAAATGGCGATAGATGATGTGCGTATAGGCGGATAATACTCAAATGGTTATTCTCATCAAATGCCATCGAGAATAAGCCGGATAACGCAATCCAAGCCGCTTGAATGACGAATAAAACAAGGGTTGCGTAAAAGAATTTAACTGACCTTAATACATCTAAAGTTTTTGCTAACCCGCGCGACTTCAAGCCGATTCCTCTCTATTTGTTCACTTATCTACCATACTAACTTATTACCATCATGAAGGCCAAATCCAAGATTTAGCTTAATTTAGCTGATTTAATTGTAAGATAGGTAGGTGAAATCAATTAAACGATGGCTAAGTATCGCCACTTTACTTTTAGTAGCCGTGGCTTTTACTTATTATTGGCGAGCTCACCCTGAACTAAACCAGAACTTGAGTCGTCTATCAACTCTTACTTTTACTAAGGTGATATTACTCTACGGATTAATGTTGGTAGTGCTAGTTGGGATTTATGACACAATTCTTAAGTTATGTCGTAAATCGATACCCCTACAAGAACATACCCAGTTAACTATTTATTCGTCGATTGCTAATTTTTTTGGTCCATTGCAAAGCGGTCCAGGCGTTAGGTCAATTTATCTAAAACAAAAACACCAAGTTAAATTTAAGGATTACGCGACAGCCACGGTGATTTACTATTTAATGTTTGCAGGTATTAGTGGTTTAGCCTTAATCAGTGGACTGCGTCCAATTTGGCTAGCTCTAATCATAGTCGTAGTGGTGGCTTTAATCGTTTTGGTTTTATATCTAAGTATTGGTCGTTACCGTCCCCAGTTAATTAAAGACGATTATTCACTAAGTCTTTTAAGTCGTTTAGCGCTAATTACATTTGCCCAAGTTTTATTAGTTAGTTTGATATATTTTATTGAGCTTAAAAGCATTAACTCTCACATTAATTTTTCACAAGCAATAGTTTATACGGGTGCCGCTAATTTTTCGTTATTTGTTTCGTTGACGCCAGGTGCACTCGGTTTTCGAGAATCATTTTTATTATTCTCGCAGCACTTGCACCACATCAACGCCAGCACCATCATTATTGCCAATGTAATTGATCGCGCCGCTTACATAACCTTTCTAGCTGGGTTGTTTATAGTCGCTATGGCGCTGCATGCCAAAAGTAAAATTTCAGCTAAGGCAGTTGCTTGATTAGTTTGTTTAGTTTATCAGCCAGAATTTTATTAGAAAAATTGACCAGATAAAGTTTTTGACCAGACTTGCCAATTTGGTTTAATTGCTTAGGGTGATCAAAAGCCCAAATAATTGCCTCGACCAAAGCATGACTATCAGCTAGCGGTACCTTTAAGCAATTATTCTTGTCTTTAAATAAATCTGACGCCAGATTGTTTCCGACAAGAGTTGGTTTGCTACTGGCCAGAAACTGATAGGTTTTGCCGGTTATGACGTACTTAGCTTGGTTAGTATTGCCAAACGGCCCACCCAAACATAAATCAGCCTGTTGGATAATTGGTGGTAACTTATCAAACTTTACCCAAGACTGGTATTTAATATTGGCACCCTGCCCGACTGCCTTATCAATCATCATTTGAGTCCGTTGGTTACCGCCAATTATCCTAAATTCAATTGGCCGATCTTTTAATGTCTCGGCAGCCGCTAAGACATATTCAAGACCATGCAACGGTAGCATGTTGCCATAATAAAAAACTGAAAATTTAGTGGTTGTTTTTAATGATTCGTTGCCAAGCCTTAAAAATAAATTCTCATCGGTACTCACCGGCAAAGCAACAAATTTTTCTTGGGGTAATGCCAGTAGTTTAGAGCTGTAATCAGCGTGAACGTCAGTGTCCGCTAACACGTATCGACAGCCATTAAGTAACTGTCGGTAGAAGCGCTTTAGAAGTGATTTTGGGATTAACTTTACCCAAAACTCTGGTCTTGGCTCGGCCAGCCATTCCAATGGATTAACAAACTCGTCATAGATCAAGGGTCTCGGCCAACTCAGCAGTTTAACAAATGGTAAAATTTCATATCCTCGAAAGGTCAACACATAAATGTCCGGACGTTGTGTTAGGCGTAGCCAAATTAATTTGACCATAACCTCCGGATAACGTAACCAGTTAGTCTGACGGTTTTTGATAATTGTTATTTCAATTGACTGATTTAGCGCTAGAGCTCGACGTAGCGTCACTGCTCGAACATAGTCAGGTTGTTTATAACAGGTAATAATTGCCAAACGCATTGCTATATTATGTTTGGCGAGTCCTAAATTACCAAGTACTTAAGTGTGGATTACCTTATCCGCTTAACTGAATCTTGGGCCCGTTTTTCGGCTTCGTCAGCCTGGCGGCCTTGACGATCTAAGCCCGCAGCTTCAGATTCGAGTTGTGCAGCCGCTCGTTCCATATCGCTAACCGACTGTCGCATTGAATTAGCTTGCACCCGGTGTTGGCGGGCTTGTTGACGAGCTTGTTGAGCAGCGTTTCTAGCATGATTTCCAGCAGCCATAGATCCTCCTTGCAACACATATAATAAATCAAACTGGACTTTAAAGCAGTTAGATAGATTACATCAAAAAGCAGTTAGTCCGAGCGGTGAGCCCAGACCTGTAGGTCCGTCATAGCCAACTGTGCCTTGGCACAAATACATACCACAACCACCATTCTGCCCGGTAGTTATATCATGGAGATTAACGCCATAGTTTTGATTGTTATAAGTATATGTAACTGGTTGATTCAGGTTTTCAAAATTATTGGCTAAGCCATAAATACCAGCAATTAGAGGTGCCGCTAAACTGGTGCCGCCAACTTGAAACCAACCGCGGTAGCCACTATAGCCATAAGAGTCGTAAATAGCAGCCCCAGTGTTTGGGTCGGCATCAGCACTGACGTCGGTGTTAGTGCGATGAGTGCACGGTGTGTCTGTTTGAAAAGTTGGTTTAAGCTCGTAGCGGCTGCAACCACTGCCACCGTCTGACCAAACCGTTTCAGACAACCAATGATTTTGAGTATCAATATTTAAAGTAGTACCGCCAACTGAGATAACATTCGGTGAGCTGGCTGGATAACTGTTTACAAAACCGCTGTCACCCGAACTAAATATAAAAGCGATGCCTGGATAATTGAAGTGTGAATCAAAGGTGCTTTCACTGCTAAACTCATTCGAACCATAAGAATTAGAGATGATATTAGCACCTAATAAACGGGCTCGATCAACGGCTTTCATTAAATTGGTGTAACTTGAGCTTGAGGCTTCAACAAGGATTAGTTTACAATTTTGGCAAATTTGGTGAGCGGTCTGAACATCTAAAGCTATCTCTAGTGCCCAACCAGAATTGCGTGATGGATAGCTAGTTCCACCATTCTGGTTAACTTTTAGAAAACAACTAGTTGTAACAGTGCCTTTGCACAACGGAAAACTAGGCAGTCCGAAGGTTTGGTTGTAAAGTGCTAGGTCATTGACGATATTGGGGTTGTCGTAAGCAGCCACGACCGCAATGGTTGCTGGGTGGGCGCTGGTAGCTGGTAATTGATAGGCTGTATGAAATTGAGTTGGACTGTAGCCAGTCGGCCCGCTGGTAACATCGGGAGTATTAGATTGATTACTGACCACTTTGGCAAAACAATGCATGGCGCTGGTAACCGGCTTATTGCAAACGCCTAAACGGCTACCTTTTAATAACTTTGGGTGATATTGGTTGGGCGTCGAAGATTTGGCCATAACGCTTGCCCCAACACCGGTCAAACCTAAGACGGTGATGACCGACAAAACAACGGTTTGTATTTTTTTCATTTGACATTATGATAGCGCTTATGTTCCTATAATGTCAACTTGGTTTGAACCGAATTAATTAAATGCTTATGTCTATAGTAAAATAACAATAGTACTATAAAAGCGGTGGTTAAATTTTATCAACAAACAGTTAAATTTATCGGTTCTAAAAGTTTTTTTGTTGTAATTCTGCTTATTTTTGGATTCAGTGCTGGCTGGTTGGCTGTATCGTCACGTTATCCAATGGCTTTTGACGAGGACTACCACTTAGGTTTAATACAGTTACACGCCCAGCAAAACAGTCCGATTTTTACTCATCAGCCAACTGGTGTTGCCCGCTATGGTGCCCTAACACGTGATCCGTCTTATCTTTATCATTATCTGATGAGCTGGCCTTATCGCTGGCTGAACCACACTAACATTAGCGTTAGCCACCTTATCGTGACCTTACGATTTATAAATATTGGTTTGTTTATGGCTAGTTTAGTAGTATTTCGAAAATTATTTTCGAGTCTGCGGGCTTCACCGCAAATTATTAACATTAGTTTTTTGTTTTTTGTGTTAACACCGGTCGTACCACTGTTAGCGGCTCATATTAACTATGACAACCTGCAGATTTTACTGTTGGCGATCGTATTGTTATTAATGATTAAATTTAAGCTATCGTTAGCTAAAAAACCAGACGGGTCATCGCTTATTAACGCTCTAACTATCAGTTTGCTTGGCTGCTTAGTAAAGTTCACGTTTTTACCATTTCTAACTGCGATAGTAATTTATATGGTGATAGAGCTGGTCAGTCATCAACGTCGTAATTTATTGGCCAAGTTTAAAACCGACTTTAAAGCCAAGCCAGTCCACCGGCAGATAGTCTTGATGAGTGGTTTAGTGTTGGCTACGGCATTATTTATCAACACCTACGGCGTTAACTTGATCAAGTACCATAATCCAGTTCCACAATGCGGTCAGGTCTTGGGGGTTGAACGCTGTGCGGCTTACCCGCCCTGGAACCGTAACCATCTGGCCGCTCTAACTAACACTGGTGTCGATCCAAGTCCTTTGCGTTTTTCGGTTGGCTGGATTTGGGGTATGTTTGACCGTTTGTTTTTTACAATTAATGGCCACGGTCAAACGGCCGACAACACCAATTATTTGGCACCGATAATGGCAGGCATGGCCATATTAATCATTGTATTTGGTGTCTATTTGTTGATTAAACATGGTCGGGAAATTCTTGCTAAAGATCCAATTCTAAACCTAATTTTATTCGTCAGTATCGTCTATATCATGTCGCTGTGGGGTCGTAATTATCATGACTACCTTAATTTAGGCCGAATGGTAGCAATTAATGGCCGTTACTTAGTGCCAGTGATTCTACCTTTTTATATCCTGCTGGCTCAAGCTTATCAACGCCATCTGGCTGGCCAGGTTAAAGCCAAAGCCATACTGCTACTAGCGGCTTGTCTAGCTTTTAGCCAAGGCGGCGGTGTAATCAGTTTTATGTATTACAGTAACCCAGATTGGTATTGGCCCCATGATCAGTTTGTTAACCAAATTAACAGCGACGCCAAGCGATTAGTTAAACCGCTCTTTGTCGCTGGTAATTGGCCGTATCACCGGCGCTAATGATTAAACTTTACAGAGTTACTCTGCTTAACTAACCATTAACCTAATCGTCGTTGTCCCAACGATTGTGGTCAGAACCCTTGTGATGACAATCTTTATGGTGGTGGTGTTGTTGGCTACACTCATTCTTCATCCACCATTTATTACCATCTCGTTCATCATCATTTCGATCCCAACGATTCATCCAAAAGCAACCATGGTGTTCGTCATTGTCGTGATGGCGACTCATGTTATTGTCGCTGTGCCAATCGTTATGCATACCAGTCGCCCCAACTATACCTGGCGACGCGACTAACAATAACGTTAGTGAACTGGCGATAGTTCCGCCCAATCGAATTAATTGTTTCATACTCCCCTCCTTAGTTTATGACCTTATAGCTAAGTTTAGCCTTTATCTTTATACCGAATCATCACGCTGAAGTATGTAATATACATCACAACCTAATTCAGGTGGCTTGCAAGTTTTTATCAAGTTAGCCTTATTGTCTCAAGTTGCGCCAGCCACCCGCTTGGTTGTTGGCAACTACCGCTTTGATGAGGTTAACAAAAGCTGAAGAGTTAATCGGTTGATTTTCATAAATTTGAATTGCTCGAGCTGTGGCATTATCTTGGCCTTGATTAATTAGACCCTCGGGATCCGGTGCGATTGGGTCATAAATAAAAATATTGACGTGATCTTTAGTGGCCAATATGGCACAGACATTGCCCCTAAAGGTAAAGTACGGACGATTAGTGAACTTAATAGTTTCGACAATACTCGGCTCAGCTTCGTGAATTAATAGTCTAATTTGCTGACAAATTTCTTGCTGCCAGGATGGTAAGGAGTTTATGTAGCTGTCAATTCGTTTATCTTTAGTCATAAATTGTATGTATCAATATCACTTTGGCTGGGGAGGAGGGATTCGAACCCCCGAATGCCAGTACCAAAAACTGGTGCCTTACCACTTGGCCACTCCCCATCACCGCCCATGAGACAAACCTACGGTTTTTCTCATCGCGCCGGGCAAATGGAATACATTTGCATCGGGCTGCTCTTTTCCCTTGAAAAGTAACAGTTAACAGGTTGATTTTAACCTAACAGTGGTATTTACTCAAGCAGTATTAACTTGTTTGAGGTATTTGCTAAACTGATGTTATGAGGGTCGTTGAACCGGCAAATTTTAAAAGACGTCGGATTAAGTTACATGCTAAAGTCACCGCAGTCTGGCTTATCTTTGCGCTATTGATTGGACTTGGTGGCTACAGTCTCTGGCAGCTCAGCCAACCATCATCGTCGCCAAAACGACGTAATGACAAGCCGACAGTTAAAGCTGAATCGACAACTGTTCCAACACCCAAACCACCAAAGACTTTTACCGGCGAGCAATTTAAGCAACTTTATCACTCAATTACCTACCCTAATACCCAGCCGTTGGTTGGGACAAACGAAATCACTGGCAATTCCTTGGCCGACCAGCGGATTCGACAATTAGCCCAACAAGCCGGTTATAGACCAACATCATATCCGATTAATCCAATCCTTAAAATTCCAGGTATGGAATCACCCGACAATCAGTTGCAACCACAGGCGCTCAGTGCTTGGCTTGATTTGAAAGCCATGGCTGAGCAAGAGCTCATACCAATTAAGATTATTTCGGCCTTTCGGACAATTGACTATCAGCGTCAATTATTTCTAAGCCGCTTACTATCACCAACAGTTACCCCTGAAACAATTGCGGCTGGTCAATCAGACCAAGCTGTCGAAGTTACATTGCATTTAACGGCAGTACCTGGCTATTCACGCCATCACACTGGTTATACCGTCGATTTTGGTTGTGATGATGGTAGCTCAACTTTTGCTAAAAGCATTTGTTTTAGTTGGCTAAATGCCAATAATTACCTAAATGCCAAAGAGCGTGGCTGGATACCCAGCTATCCGCCTGGCGCTAATGAGCAAGGACCGGAACCTGAACCATGGGAATATGTCTGGGTGGGACGCGACAAGTTAGTCTAAACTCTTAAGGTTGCGCTTTTTAATGCCCTTAGTTACAGTTGATGTACTATGTCAAAACAAACTAAAAATCCAGCTGATTATATCGAGACGCTTTACATGAACGGTTTGCATGGCCGAATGTTATTTTTGCCATCATCTACTAAAAAGAAACGCGAAATACTACTGGTTTACGGTCACCACGCCAGTCTGGAACGAATGTTTGGTTTGGCCGAAGAATTTAGCAAATATGGTAACGTCACAATGCCTGACCTACCCGGCTTTGGCGGTATGCAGAGTTTTTATAAAATTAAAGAAAAACCGACTCTCGATAATCTAGCCGATTATTTGGCGGCGTTTATCAAACTGCGCTTTAAGCGAAAGCGACTGACAATTATGGGTATGTCGTTTGGTTTTTTGGTAGCTACCCGGATGTTACAAGTCTATCCTGAGCTGGTCGATAAAGTTGATCTGCTAATTAGTATTGTCGGCTTTGCCCACAAAGATGATTTTCGTTTCAAGCGCCGCAATTATTTATTAATGCGCTATACTTCAAGTTTTTTCTCAAATTATTTACCATCTAAGTTTGTCCAGCACTTTATTATGCGAGGTCCTATTATTCGGAAAGTTTATCAACTCCAAGCTGATAGTCATAGTAAGTTAAAAGATGCTGATAAAGTCGAACAACAGCGTCGAATTGATTTCGAAATTGTGCTTTGGCAAATCAATGATGTTCGAACTTACATGGACACCACAATTACGATGTTCACGATTGACTTGTGCAAATCCCAAGTTGACTTGCCGCTACACCACATTGAGGTCAAACATGATCGGTATTTAAACAACCGAATCGTCGAGCAGCATTTAAAGGTTATTTATAGCCAAGTTGATATTATCAAGACCTCGCTCGAGGCTCACGCTCCAACGGTTATCGCTGACGCCAAAGATGCTGCACCTTTTGTACCAACCAAACTACGGCGATTATTAGCTAAGTCCTAACCTGTTATACTAAATGCAAGTATGAAAATCGGTCTAGTCTGTCCGTACAATATATTTAAAGGTGGTGGTGTACAGGAATGTGTCCTGGCATTACAAAAAGAGCTGTCTAGACGTGGTCACCAGGTTCATATTATTACACCAACGCCGCGTGACCATCCAGCCAAAGTGCCCGAATCAATAATCCTGCTTGGTACGGCCGCTAACGTTAAGTCTTTTCACACTACTGCCCAAGTGTCGGCTAGCGTTAACACTGATTTGGTTGATGCAGCGCTGGAAAAATATGATTTTGATATTTTGCATTTTCATGAACCTTGGGTACCAATTCTAAG
This sequence comes from Saccharimonadales bacterium (SeqCode), assembly GCA_035480035.1. GTDB lineage: Bacteria > Patescibacteriota > Saccharimonadia > Saccharimonadales > OMJO01 > DATIID01. The sequence goes on from DATIID010000001.1 coordinate 186,521, forward strand.
CCGCCAAATCCTGACGCGCAGTCGTAGTAAAAATATTGCGACATTTCACGCTAAATTACCCGACACCGTGATGTCACGGACCATCGAACGGGTTATTACGCCCTACACCCGCTCAATTTTAAAATACCTCGATGGTTTAACGGCAGTATCCGATGCCGGAGCCGAATTTGTTCATAGCTTGACAGATAAACCAGTCAAAATTATTGCTAACGGCATAGACCTAAAATATTACCATCCGGACAAATCAATTGAAGAGCATCCAAAAACCATAGTCTATGTCGGTCGCTTAGAAAAGCGTAAGGGCGTGAAGTATTTACTGAACGCTTATTGGCTATTACTTCAAACCCGACCGGACGTTCGTCTGATAATTGCTGGTGATGGCGTTGATCGTCAAAAACTAGAAGACACGGTCGCTAATTGGCCAAGCGGTCAGGTCGAATTTCTCGGTTTTGTTAGCGATAAACAAAAATTACAATTAATTCAGCAGGCCGATGTTTTCTGTTCACCGGCCCGCTATGGTGAGAGTTTTGGTATCGTGCTACTAGAAGCTATGGCTTGTGGTACGCCAACTGTTGCCGGCGACAATCCAGGCTATCAAAGTGTCTTAAAAGACGAGGGTGCGTCGTCAATTGTTAACACCAAAGACAGTGATGCTTTTGCGGCCAAACTCGATCAATTTTTGTACGATGATAAATTACGCCAAGCTTGGAGTAGCTGGGCACTCAGCTATGTTAAGCAGTTTTCTTATACTAATATCGTTGATCAATACGAATCATTATATAAACAACTGGGCAGCTAAATATGAAAATCGGTTTTGTACTGGACGATAGTTTAGATAAGGCCGATGGTGTCCAGCAATATATCTTAACCTTGGGTCGCTGGTTTACGCAGCATGGCCATGAAGTTCATTATTTGGTTGGCCAAACCGCGCGTCGTGACATTAAACACGTCCATAGTTTAAGCCGTAATCTGCAGGTTCATTTTAATCAAAACCGGATGTCGACGCCTTTGCCAGCTGACAAGAATCAAATTAAAAAATTGCTTGAACAAGAACGATTTGATGTATTGCATGTCCAGCTGCCATATAGTCCATTGATGGCTGGACGGGTTATTCGAGCGGTCAGTCCTCAAACGGCTGTGGTTGGCACCTTTCATGTCATTCCGTTTTCGAAGCTAGAGAGTCGAGCTACACGGTTGTTGCGACTTTGGCTGTGGCGAAACATCAAGCGTTTTGACGCAGTTGTTAGTGTGTCACTGCCGGCCCAAAAGTTTGCTCGGACAAAATTTAAGGTCAAGTCGCAAATCTTACCAAACCCAGTTCAGATCTCAGCTTTTAATGGTGGCAAACGACTTAAAAAATATAGCGACGGCAAATTAAACATTGTTTTTTTGGGACGATTAGTCGAACGTAAAGGCTGTCTGCATTTACTTAAGGCCTTACAGCTTTTGCACGATCAGAATTCATTACTCAATGTTCGGGTTATAATTTGCGGCAAAGGACCACTTGAGCAGACTCTTAAAAACTACGTTAAAGAGCACCGCTTAGCTAAAATTGTCCAGTTTGTCGGCTTTGTTAGTGAAGATGATAAACCAGATTATTTGGCATCAGCCGACTTAGCAGTTTTCCCCAGTCTTGGCGGTGAAAGCTTTGGTATTGTTTTGATTGAGGCCATGGCCGCCAGGTCAAAGATAGTTATAGCCGGTAATAATCCTGGCTATCATTCAATCTTGCACGATCGACCAAAACAACTGGTTGATCCGACCAATACCCTTCAATTCGCTAAAACCTTAAAACAATTTTTATATACTAATAGTCTTCGGCGTCAATCGGAAATTTGGCAAGCTAATGAAGTTAAACGTTATGATGTGGCAGTTGTCGGTGGACAGTTACTCAAACTTTATCAAGAGTTAGTTGCAAAACGCACCAACAATTCTCATAATAAAAGCGATGTTGATCAAAAATAAGGTCGAAGTATTAATTTCTAACAGAACTATTGTTAGGATACTTGGCGTAATAATCTTGGTAATGCTAGTACTTCGATTCGTGGTCAACGTTGAACATGTTTTAGAATTGATTTTTATCGCCTTCTTTTTGAGCCTAGCGCTCAATCCGGTCGTTAGTTGGATATCTAGACAACTCCACCTAAAAAGTCGAGCAGCGGCTACTGGTATCGCCTACATCGCCGTGGTTGTCCTTCTAAGTGCCTTTGTGACAGCTGTTGTCCCACCGCTGGCCAAGCAAACCGTCGATTTCGTTCGTCAAGCTCCGGCTACAATTAGTTCACTAAAAGATGAGAATACCTCAGCTGGACGGTTTGTCGTGAAGTATAAGCTACAAGATAATATTGATGGTCTTAGTCAAAGCGTTCATGATCACACCAAAAATTTTCAAGAACCAGTTATCTCCACGGCTACCAAAGTCGGTAGTGCCATGCTTTCAATATTAACCGTCTTTGTTTTAACTTTTATGATGCTAGTGGAAGGTCCGGTGTGGCTAAGAAGATACTGGAAATTACACCCCAAATCACGACGTGAACACGATCAGGAATTAGCGTTTCGAATGTATCGAATAGTTACCGGTTATGTCAACGGTCAAGTTATCTTATCAACTTTAGCCGCCTTGATTACGCTAGTTGCCCTACTCATTACTAGTACTATATTGCATGTTTCAATTAATGTTGTAGCGCTGGCTGGAATTGTTTTTATAACTGGCTTAATCCCGATGATTGGACACATCATAGGTGGTGTAATTGTGGTTTTTGCCTGCCTACTAGTATCCGTTCCACTAGCTATCATTATTGGTTTGTTTATATTACTTCATCAACAAATTGAAAACGTGACCTTACAACCCTATATTCAGGCTAAATATAACGAGCTAACACCACTTCTGGTTTTTATTGCTGCGCTACTAGGCATTGGTTTGGGCGGCCTCCTCGGTGCTTTTGTGGCTATTCCAGCGGCTGGTTGCGCCAAAATACTGGCCGAAGATTATGTTGCCTCGAAAGGTATTTCTCAGGAGTAAACTCTTGACCAAACAGTGCCTTGGGCAGTATCGCGTACAACGACACCTTCTTCTAATAACTCTTTTCTGAGTTTATCAGCTATTAACCAATCTTGGGTTTCGCGAGCCGTTTGACGCTTAATAATTACCTCTTTTTGCTTTTCATTTATATCGTCGTTTTGGCCAAGCTTCAATCCGAATAAACTATCAATTAGTTTGATGGCTTTAGTAATTGATTCGGTATCAATGCCCAGCTCTTCAACCGAATCAATCATCCGATTGATGATTGCCAAGGCCGTCGGTGTTTTTAGATCATCAGATAGCTGTTCATCAATTTCTTTAAATGATTGTTCGTAAAATTTAGCTAACTCCGCAGACTTAAAAGTTTGAAAGCGTAAATCGGCCCACTGTCTAAAACTAGTCAATCGGTTCTGACTAGCCTTCAGTAATTCCCAGGAGAAGTGGACTTGACTACGGTAATGGGCCTGCAGGATTAATAGTCGAAATGCCATGGGATCAAACTTTTTACTTATAACATCTTGCAGTGTATAAAAATTACTCGCTGATTTAGCCATTTTTTTGCCTTCAATTAAAACGTGCTCGTTGTGAATAAACCATTTGGCCATGGTTGGCTGGCTAAGTAAAGCGGTGCTTTGGGCAATCTCATTTTCATGATGTGGAAAAATTAAATCAACGCCACCGGTGTGAATATCAAATGGTATTTCTAAACTAGTTTCACTCATCGCTGAGCATTCAATATGCCAACCGGGCCGACCATCTATCGAGGCGTCGCCAATCTTAAAAGACCAAGCCGGCTCACTTGGTTTTGATTTTTTCCAAAGTGCGAAGTCATGGACTGAAGCTTTGTCATACTCATCGTTTTGAATGCGCTGATTACTGGTGTTGTCGGCAGTTATTTTAAGTAATTGACCATATGTTTTGCCGGCCTTTTGATAAGCTTCTATTGAAAAATACACACCATCATCAGCCAAGTAAGCGAAACCGCCGTTGTAAAGCCTGGTAATTAAGGCTTGCATGTCATTAATGTGATCAGTTGCCCGCTGAAAATCCAAAACCGCGGCATCATTACCAATTAAAGCCATGTCATTTAAAAATAAATCGATATATTTATCAGTTAGCTGCCGCAAAGCCTCAAGCGGCGGTTTATCAATAGTTTGACTGCGCTTAATAGTCTTATCATCGACGTCGGTATAATTCATCACGTGATGCACATCATAGTTATTAAACTCAAGCACCCGGTGCAGAGTATCAGCAAAAATATAAGCGCTCAAATTACCAATATGGGCATGTTCATAAACTGTTGGTCCACACGAATAGATACGGACCATTTGCTCATTGATGGGGTTAAATTCTTCAACTTGGTGTGTAAGGGTATTATGTAGTCGCATGATCTTTATCTAGATTATCGAGGAGTGCGGATGCTAAGGCAATACACTCTTTTTTAATTTCATTAATGGTTCGGCCATCGGTTACTTTAAAACCGCTAGCGTAAGGGTGGCCACCGCCACCAAAGTGCTCTGCTAATTTATCGGCAATAGCTTTACCATAATTAGTTTTAATCTTGGCTGTAATTCGACCATCTCGGTAAGTTTTAAAACCAATAGCGACATCCGTATTTTCACCAAATCGCATTTCATCCAAAACTAACATCGTGGGATTGTATAACGGGCTGTACTTTTCAATTTCAGACCAAGGAATAGTTATGGTGACAATACGATTATTGTCATAAAACTCAATTCGCTGAAGTAAACGGCCTTTATAAGCTAAAAGTTCTGGGCTCTTACGCATCATATTCCGCCGCGCGTCTTCAAGTTTGGCTAAACTGACTCCACCCTCAACTAACTCAGCGATAACTTTAATACTGTGAGCAGTCGTGCCTTCACTAACTAAACCGAGGCTGTCCGACATAATCGATACCGCCAAGAATTCTTTGGCCGCAAGATTAAGTGGCCACTTAAATTTTTGAGACAGGTCATAAATTAATTCACCAGTAGCTACGGCTGGCTTGATGTGCTTAATGTCAGCAAAATCAATTGTTGGCGGTGAGCTGTGATGATCAATCACCAGGCACGGCTTTTGTTTAAGTAGGCTTTTGTTCGGGTCGTTACTTAAACGTTCTAATAAAACTTGAGCACTAGCATCAACGACTATGCTAGTGTCGAAATCTTTAGGCAATTGATTATCAACCCGATCCCAGCCAGATAGATAGCGCAAATATGTTGGTATATCAACGCCGCAATACAGCGATGGTTGTTTATCCATGTCGCCCAATATTTGTTCGAGCGCTAAGGCACTGGCTAAACTGTCGCCATCTGGATTGTCGGCTTGGATAATCAAAATTTTTTGGTTATCATCGATTAATTTCTGGATAGCCGCGGTACTCATAACTTGGTTCTGCCCTCTAATGCTCGGCCTAGCGTAATCAAATCGGCATACTCTAAATCCACACCAACCGGCAAGCCGCGAGCCAAACGGCTAATTTTAACTGGTCGCTTACCAATTTGCTGTTGGATGTATAATGCTGTCGACTCGCCCTCTACACTGGCATTGGTAGCTAAAATTATTTCTTCAACTTGGTCATTATCAAGACGTTTAATTAATTCAGCAATATGTAATTGTTCTGGGCCAACACCGTCGATTGGCGACACCAAACCACCAAGTACGTGGTAGGTACCCTTAAACTGTCCAGTTTTTTCAAGCGCCATAATATCAAATGGTTCAGCTACCACAGCCACTATTTGTTTATTACGACGTGGATCACTATAAAGAGCTGATACATTTTGTCCTTTTTGGATTAACGCAAAAGTGATTGGGCAATAATCGACCTTGTCATGCAATTGAGCTAAATTTTGGCTAAGCTGGTTGGCATTTGTTGGATTAGCGCGTAATAAATGATAAGCATAGCGTTCAGCCGTGCGCGGCCCAACCCCGGGCAGGTTGCCGAGTGATTCAATCAACTCTAATAAGGCCGCTGGCAGGACTGACACGGTTAGTTAACTCCTATAAACCAAGATCACCCAAAGCACCCATCATCGGTTGCATTTTCTCAGCGGCGACCTTTTGACTTTGATGAATGGCTTCTTTTACGGCATCTTCTAGCCAACGTTCCAGTTGACCAATATCGTCAAGGTCAACATATTCCGGATCAATGTGAATTTTTTTAATCTTTTGTTCACCAGTGATTTCCACTTTTACAGCACCATCACCTTGCTCTACGGTAATTGTCATTTTCTGTAGCTCTTTCTGCAGTTTTTTGACTTTCAGTAACATTTTAGCTTGATCAAAACGACTCATTCGCTCTCCTAGTTAATTTTTCCTCTTATTATTGTATCAAAAGTGGTTAAAAACGCTGGGAAAATTCAGACCGTGTAGTGTGGGTATTAGGCCACGCAATGAAATAATTATTAACTTGGTAAAACACAGTTAATAATACGGCTACCGTCATTAGAGTTGCGCCAATATTGCCCGCTAAAGGATTACGTGGAAAAACCCTGAACCAGTCATCTAACATAAAGGCTAACCCGGCGGTTATGGTCAGGTAAATAATTGGCAAAATTAAAGCCAGTCCGACTGGGCCATCTAGTGACGCTAGTACCCAGCCAATTATTAGCGCGCAAATAACTAAGCGGTTGCGGTCGAGCGATAAATTATTAACACAAGCATAAATGCCTAATACCGCCATCGCAGTGCTGAAGATATCAAGTAATGGTAAATGAGGGATAGATAAGTGGGCTGCTAAGTCGCTTCGAATAAAGATAGTAATCGGTACATGCCAAAAATTATTAACAAAAGTTAGGATGCTGAAATGATTGGGTAGGCCAAAAACAGCTAAGATTATGCTTGGTTCACGCACAATTCCGTAAATTAACGGTATCAAAAACACTGTAAAAATAAGGCCACAAGTCGCGATTAACCATTTTGGCAACTTTTTAACTTCTAAAATGATGGTGCTAGCTCGCAAGGCCAAAGCCAGGATTAATAACCAGATAAGGCCGGGGATATACAGCATTAAGGCGGCACAAATGCTAAATAAGATTAATACCAAAAAGCGACGACGTGTCCGCATTAGCCAAACACTAATTAAGATTGGTACAATAACTAGACTTTGTAAGATATCAGTTGTACCATAGCGCCCAGTCCTAAGTAACCAGCTGGATGAAACGAATAATAGTGTGCCAAGGGTGGCAATTCGTAAGCTATACCAAAAGCGGAGTAACCAATAAAACGCAACAACAACTGCCAAGGCCATTAACGCACTGAGTCGACGATTATTTACTAAATTGTGATGATGTAGTTTTTGGCCAATGGTCAGAATCAAATTGTAGGGCATATTAATGGGATTATTAAAAATTTCTTTATATGACCAAATTCGTTGAGATACCGCAATTTCTGCTGGGCTAGCACCATTGGTCAATGAACCAATTCGAAACATTAACAAACTGATAGCAAATAGTAGTCCGACTCCGCCAAACAAAATCGCTCGCCAACTAGCCGTCACATAAAACCACGACCTATTCATTAGTTTAATCTTAACATAACCATAATTTTATTAATCAAAAGGCGTGGAGCTGTGTTTGGTATCAATACTACGAAAACGCTGTTTTTCTCGGTCAAAGTAGAGTTCAGCCGCACCAGTTGGACCATTACGATGTTTCTTTACGAAAATATCTGTTAGGTTTTTGCGATCGGTATCCGGATTGTAATAATCTTCTCGATAGATAAAGGCCACTACGTCTGCATCTTGTTCAATCGAGCCCGACTCACGTAAGTCGGCCAGCTGAGGGATTTGTGGACTACGTGATTCTACTGAACGACTTAACTGACTTAGAGCTAGAACTGGCACATTGAGTTCACGGGCTATGCCTTTAAGGCCACGCGAAATCTCGGATATTTCTTGTACCCGGTTGCCGTCACCATATGAGCGAGAAGAGCTGCTCATCAGTTGTAAGTAGTCAACAATTATAAGACCTAGTTCACGTTGATGTGCTTCACGACGGGCCTTGGTGCGGAGATCGCTAACCGTGATACTAGGTGAGTCGTCAATGTAGATCTGTGCTTCACTAAGAGTACCCATTGCCTGTCCAATTTTTTCAAAATCGGCATCTGTTAAATTACCAGTCCTAAGCGACCAGGCGTCAACACCAGATTCCATGGCCAGCATGCGATCAACCAACTGCTCCTTACTCATTTCTAAGCTAAATAGCAAGACTGGTAAGCTTGATTGCACGGCAACGTTATGAGCAATATTTAACGCCAAAGCAGTTTTGCCCATCGATGGTCGGGCGGCCAAAATAACTAAGTCGGAACGCTGTAAGCCAGCAAGAATGCCGTCCAGATCTTTAAAACCAGTCGGTACGCCGCGAATTTTACCCTTGTCTTTATGAAGCTCATCTAGACGGTCAAAACTTTCGCTTAAAATCGTTTCCAGGCTAGTAACATCTTGTTTGAGGTGGCGCTGGCTAACTTCAAATAAACTAGTTTCAGCTTCTTCAATTAATTCTTGCAGGTTCTTGGCTTCGTCAAAGCCTAGGCCAACGATTGTTTCGGAAGCTTTAATTAAACGTCTTCGCAAAGCTTTTTGACTAACTATTTCGGCATACTGCTCAACATGTGCTGCCGTCGGTACAAAATTGGTTAACTCGGTTAAGTAAGACGACCCACCGACTAAATCTAAAAAACCAGTATTTTTTAGCTGATCAGTTAATGTTAAAACATCAATCGGACTGCGTTTGTCGTAAAGTGACATAGCTGCTTCAAAAATGCGTTTATGGCGTTCCTCGTAGAAGTCATCTTTAGTAACTACGTCGGCAATTTTGACAATGGCATCACTATCAATCAGAATGGCGCCGAGTAATGAGGCCTCGGCTTCAGCGTTTTGCGGCGGAATTTTAGCGACTGTTGGTTCCATGCTACTTTTACTTCCCTAACTGTTAGGATTCTAGCACCTCAGCGTCACCAAAAATATTGCTTATGGTTGTTATAGAATCGCTGGATTTAACTTTTGGTTGATTGATTGATCCATCGGTTTGGTTAACCATGAAGTCAATTTTATAATCGCGTCCGGTTATACGCCGGATGATGCCAGCGATTATTTGCTTGTTTTTAGGCTCGTTTAATCGCTTTTGGTGAAAAGCAAATTCAAACTCTAAAATTAAGCTATCTGGCCCAGTTGTGGTTTGGGCCATTCGGGCAATGCTATATAAAGTATTATGATGTTTTTTAACTTCTTGTAAGACTTTTGGCCAAAGCTCGGTTGGCTCTAAATTTTCTAGATTGGCCGCTGGTTCATCAATAATTATTTGGTCAGCCGGCTTAAGCTCATCAATTGTTTTTGCGGGTGATTCTGATGGTTGCTTAGATTTAACGGCGGAGCCTGACTTCATCTCTGGTATTAATGCTGCTTCGACAAGAGCAATTTGTAAGGCTGCTGCTGGATCATGAGATGCTGGCACTTCAATTAATTGACGCATTAGCGTCGTTAGTTTGTTGTTCGGTAAAGCCAAGCTAGAGTCTAGCATTTCTCGACGAAGTTCATCACTAAGTTGTCTTGCCAATTGTTTTGGTGAGCTGCCGTAATCAAGTAGCTGACTCAACGAATTGATTACCAAGGCGCTATCATTATCAGACAAGCCATCAATCAACAATTTTATAGCTGACATGGGCGCAATGCCGAGCATTTGTCTAACCGTGTCCACCTCAAGCTGCCCTGGTGAATTACTCATTTGGTCTAACAAGCTAATACTGTCTCGAAATGAACCATAGCCATGCTCAGCTACTAACTTTAGGGCATCATCAGAAATTGCAATTTTTTCATCGTCAGCTAATTGTCGCAAATACTTGGTAGCCGTCTGGTCTTCGATGGGTTTAAAATTGAAACGCTGGGTCCGACTGACGATGGTTTCAGGTAATTTGTGAGCCTCAGTTGTAGCTAAGATAAAAATTACGTGTTCTGGTGGCTCTTCAAGCGTTTTAAGCAACGCATTAAAAGCCTCACGTGTTAGCATATGAACTTCATCTATGATATAGACCTTATACTTAGCACTGGTTGGTGCATTGTGGACCTTTTCACGCAATTCACGAATCTCGTCGATTCGGCGATTACTGGCGGCATCAATTTCGATAATATCGAGTGGCGTACTTTGCTCATCGTAAGGCAAACCGTTAACTTCATAAGCCAAAATTCGAGCCACACTGGTCTTACCGACACCGCGCGGGCCAGTAAACAAGTAAGCATGGCTAATCCGACCAGTTTTCAAGGCACTGTTCAGCGTCTTGGTAATATGATCCTGTCCAATTACCTCACTTAATTTTTTTGGCCGATGCTTACGGTATAATGCCTGCCCCATATAGCCTATATTATACCGCTTGGCTAGCTGTAGGACTGTTGTGCTATTCGCCTATTGTCGGTGTTTCGAGCGAACTTTTGCTAAAGCCGGTTTCCAAAAAATATTTGGTAGCCGGAAGTTTATTGATAGTCCCGCCAGCTATCGCTGTCCAACCAATCGTCTCCAAGCCCGCATCGACAAGTCCTGGTGCATGTTTATCGACCATTGATTTCAGCATTAAAGTACCTAGTCCGCCAACAATCAATGTAGCACCGATTTTCGACTCGTCAGTTGGATGAATTTCGTGCCCCCGCCACTTAGCAGCTAGGCTACCGGTCGCATCAGCTATTTTTGGTAAAGCTACAGCCGCTGCTGCTGCAGTCGGTATGACGTTAACGTGTTGGAGTACCGCCAAACCAGCCAGCAACTCGACACCATCAGCAGTGACATCAAAGGCCTCGCCAACCTTACCCTTCGTGCCAGTTACGTCAGCCATTTTACCGTCGGCTACGTCACACAGCTTACCGGCGATAACTTTAGTTGTGCCTATGCCCTTTTGGCCGTTTGCAAAATCAGCCAAACCATTACTAATTAAGATAAAACCACTAAGTGTAATGGTGTTGCCAACTGTCGCGATACCTTTGGTTTTTTTAGCAATCTTTTGTAAGACGCTTAATTCATCATTAGCAACACCATCCCAATCATTCTGGTTGCCTTCGATTTGGTGCATTTTTTCAGCACTTCGCCTAAACATAGGTATATTATACCAGAATTAACGACCGTTGTCTATAAAGCGGCTTCTAGTGCGGCCCATTCAGCGTGTGTGTCATCTTCGGGGATATTGACGCTTACTTGATCGCCAGGTTTAGCCTTAAAATAAGTTACACTAGCTAAAAGGACACGGTAGTCTTTACCATTAACGTCAACGAAATAGTGGCCATTCTCTTGTTTAAGGGCACCGACGACTTGTTTGCGTGGAATTGGTCCAATCTGTTTGTACATGAAGGCGCCGTCATCAGCAATTGTTAATTTCAGAATATCACCTTGAACTAATTTGGATTTGCTAGCGTAGTTAGCCGGAACGGGGTAAGTTTTACCATCTGAACCAACCATGCTCTGGCCATCAAAAACACCTTCTACAATTTTCCCAAGTGGTTCGTCTTTAATGTTGGCCGTAATTGTCTCATCTTCGCCAACTACACTAACAAGTAGTTCTTTAGCGGCTGCTAAAGAAGTTTCGGCCTCAGCAATTAAAGCCTTTAGGCGTTTTATTTGCTTGTCAGGTACATCTGCCATTTTATTATTGTTATCTCCCAGTGGGTAAGTTTTTTGTTTACCGTCACCTTAGCCTTACCGTATCATGGTTGCTACGTCAAGTCAAAACAAAATCCAAGCTGTGGAAAAGGCTGTTATCCAAGGGTCAGGTCAATTTTAGACTAGGCTAAGCTAGCTCGACTGTTGCGCCAGCTTCTTCTAGTGTTTTCTTGGCGTTTTCGGCGTCGTCTTTTTTAGCTTTTTCTAGAACTGTCTTTGGTGCACCATCGACCAAGGCCTTGGCTTCACCTAGACCTAAGTTGGTTAGGTCCTTGACGGCTTTAATTACGGCAACCTTTTGAGCACCGGCATCCTTCAAGATAACATCATACTCGGACTTAGCTTCTTCAACTGGAGCAACATCAGCACCAGGAGCAGCAGCTACAATAGCAGCTGGAGCAGCGGCACTAACGCCCCAATATTCCTCTAAAAATTTAACAAACTTACTAATCTCGAGGGCTGACATTTTGTCTAGCTCACTAACTAGTTTTTCAAACTCTTTAGGAGTAGCTACTTTATCAGCTTTTTTCTCAGCCTTCGCTTCCGCAGCTTCGACTACCGTCTCGTCTTTCTTATCTTCATCCGCCATAATTTTTCTCCTTTAATTTATACAATTTAATTTAATGATTGGGCTCGGGCATTTAAAACTTGTAAAACACCGCGTACATTGCCAGAAACGACATTTACAAAGCCACTTAATGGTGCGGCTAAAGTACCGACCAGCATACCACGCAACTGATCCTTGCTGGGTAAGCTAGCTAGGGCTTTAACATCATCAGTGCTAATAAAATTACCATCAGCAGTAATAGCTCCGACAAACTGCAGACTCGGTTGAGTTTTGGCAAAATTCGCAATAACCTGGGCTGGTGCAACTTCATCTTCTGAGTTGAAGGCATATAACAACATACCGTTTAAAGCGCTGATGTCAACATCTTTCAGGTTATCAGTGCTTTTTAAAGCTTTGATAACTAGGCGATTTTTAACGACCTGTACGGTAGTACCGTTGTCACGAGCTTGCTGGCGCAATTGCTGTAGGGCTTTAACTGGAGTGCCTTGATAAGCAGTTACGACAGTTAATTTAGAGTCAGCCAGTAACTGGCCAATTTCGGCGACAACTTCATTCTTCTTGTCTTTTGTTAATGCCATATAATTAATTCCTTTTATCGACCTTTATCGACTAAAAAAGTCCTTGGTAAACCAAAGACTTAAACATCATCAATAAATTTATGATTGCCTAGGCGACATTATCAAGCTTTTGGCCGTCGCTGTCTTTGGTAACTGGTGAATTATAGGTTATTTTAAGTTATTATTCAAGCGTTTCTGTAACTTCAATATCAGTCATTGCTTGATGCCCCAATTGATTAGTTAGTCCCGGGTCTTTTTTACGAGGTAAATACTGAAGGTAAAGCTCGGCCAGTGGGCTGCTTTCAATATTTTCTAAAATTTCCACTTCGGCATCTGAAAAGTCGTCTGGCATTGGCGGATAACCATTAGTCCAACTTAAAATCTTTCGGCTATAGTCTTCCTGATCAACTGGTAGCATCATCTCTAATTTTCTATTAAGGATATCGTTAGCTCGAGCCAACAAACCAGCTTGGGTAATTTGGGCATCGCGCAGCTGATCGTTGGTTAAAAACTTAGTCGGTGCCCGACCGGTCATTAATTGTTGCACACCTTGACTGTAATGAAGCTTTAAAGCCAGATCAGGGTTATACCAAATGAAATCATAATCACATTCATCCGAAGGCCGGTGAGAGGTTTCGCCAAAAGTATCACCGAATTGATCGCCACCAACTCGGCTTATTCTTCGATCCGGCATATACACTTCCCGGTCAACCAGTTTTGCCATACGTGCACTCCTTTCAATAAAAAGCGGCCCTGGCGGGCCGTTTTTAGTTTGTTGACAATATTCTCTAGGCCCGCAGCTTAGTGCTGGTAATAATCGAGTTAATAATGATTATTTGAGCCACGAAAACTATATTGCTCTTTAAAGCTTGGGATGTCAACCTGCCGACTCTTCAACAGGTATGACTCTGATTTCTGATTGGCCGACTACACTACCAACTTGCCATGCCTGATGTGGTACATCCCACCGACTTCTTATTGTTTCTTGATGACTTCCGGTTCTAGTTACACCTGTAATCGGATCGTAATCCAAAACCATAGTGTCAGGATCCACATCCATTTCTTCACTGGGCACAACCACTGGCTGTGCTTCTATTTTTTGATTATTTACAAACGGATCACCACTCCATTCGCCTCTTGCCCATATACTCATATTTTTCTCCTTAAATTAAAAACAAGCTTCGTTGAAGCCTGTTATTTTGGACTGTACTAGCGAGCTTTAGATGCTCGAGGCTTCAACCATACTGAAGCACAGCCCTTGAAGGCTGAGTAGGAGCTGACTTAACAGGTTGAAAACTTTCACAAATTGAATCGTACCACCAAATTAAGCTATTGACAATAGCTAAGTTTGAGCGTACATTCTATGCTCGTGAGTAATTTCAATCATCTTGCCAAGACTACAAGTAACCGTATGTACGGTTTCATTGTAATTGGCTAATGATTGGAGTTCCGCGAGACTAAAAAAATAAGCAAATCAAATCACCGGACTCCAAACCAAAGGAGTCCGGTTTTTTTAAGGAGAAGCAAAATGGCTAAAGTGAGACGACAAAGATTTGACAATTTTGAACATTCTGCCAAAGATTTGGCAAGGGTCAGACTTGATTATAGTCGCGACGGAACATTCGACCTGGATTTAATGGAGGGTGTGTCCCAGTTTGCCCACGCTTTAGGCGTCTGTGCTATGTCAAAAGGACAGGGTTCCAGTCGTGCTCGACTAGAAGCCTTATCAATGAGAGCTATGCAAAACGCCGACAATGATTGGTCTACTTTGGCGGACCAATCTCAACAAATTGTAGTTGACGAATCTCCAACTGAGAGTATATTAGGGAATCGAGAACAGCAATGATACAAATAGAGGCTGGTGGTTCAGTTTTAGCTGAGACTTTACGGCAACCCATGGATCCGAAAATACTGGGAGGGTTAGCGGTAGGTAACTTCATCGATGAGACCGTACTACACACTGCCGAAAAACAACTCGAGAATTCATTACAAATGGCTAGTCGGGATGTAACCAGGGAGTTTGGAGCATGTATTGCCTACGGTGTTAACTTAAGCGCTGAAGCAGAATCACTGCTCACAAACAAACTAGTCGCTTCGTCAGGTGCTTTGATTACTAACTTAGGTGAACACGATAACTCGTCTGGAATCGACAAATTATGGACAATTTCGCATGCTGATCGGGTTGTTGATTTAAGACGACAACACATGCCCATTGTTTACGATAATGGCGATATCGAAGAAGACGGTACGATTTTCTATTTGGCAGCCCGAAAATTAGGCACCTGATAATTTTTCGAGTTTAAATTGGGTGGCGCGCTCGGCGGCTAAACGAGTTAATTCAGGATCTTCGCCTTTATTTACAAATTTCATGGCTTCGGCTAATAACGGATGTTTTTCGGCTAACTGCTCATGCATTTGCTGGACTAGCTTACGATAGCCCGGGTGACCTTGTGGCGAAGTGCGTAGTTCATGCAAATGAAAAGCTTCACGGGCATTGTAGGTTACGGTCCAACGCATTTTATGCCCAAGTAAGGTGGCATATTGAGCTTCATAGGTATAACCGGTGGCTTGGAGTTGGCTGTAAAGCTGCGCCGACAAATCAAAACACCGCTCAAACTTATCATCAAGGCCTGCTTCACTAACAAGTTCAGGAACATCAAATCCATAACGTGGACTTAAAGCTTGCCATTCTAAGTCGTCAACCATGCGATGGCGTTGCAAATCTCTGAAGATACCATAATCACAAACTAAATCCCATGTGTAATGGGCCTGTTCGAGTGCCCGGCCAGGTCGGTGACGGCGGTTTAAGCGTTCGCCCACATAAGTTTCAAACACCTTCATTTTTTGCTCGATCGACCATTTTTCGGTAACCGATTGCAATTCTTTGATTGATAACGAACTGCTTTCGTATAGCATATAGGGTATTAACTCCAGCTCATTGACGGGCCACGCTCGAATCAACTGAACAGCAGGTGGCATTTCACCGTAAGATTCAGTTAAATATTGCTTGGCTAAATCGGCTACTTGGTGTCTGGTGTTTGCCAAATAAGCAGTTGTAGCGCCGCCTCGTTCGGGATTGTCGGCCCGTTCTAGAAAAGTCGGCATTGCCTTTCGGGCTTCTTCTAAGATTTGATCGCCAACCGTTTGAGCTTCTAGGCTGTCACTCGCTCTCAGATGCATTATCAAGCTTTCCAGGGCCTGAGCACTAGCAAAAATGCCAACAGTTGACTTAGTAGCCACCGGTAATACTGGTCTGATGGCGTCACAGGCTTGGGCGCGAATGGCCGAGCGCCAAGCACCGTCTTGCTCAGCTTTTGGAACTGTCGATTTTCGACTGATATAATCAGTTAATTCGTGAACCATGTCTGAATAAAGGTCAAATATGGTATCCATCGTTTGTACGTAGTCGTCTCGAGTTTGATTATCTAATTGAGGCGGCAGGAAGTATTTGTACCGTCCATCAGCTTGGCGCTGGTCAAAGTAAATATAGCGTGTGGATTGCTCAAGGTATGCGGCCAACCGACCCCACTCTAACTGCTTGGTTAACAGATTACTGGCGTTTTCGACAACCACATGTAGTCCGGCAAGCTGTTGAACGGAATCGTCACCGTAAGCTGTGATAACCCTTTTTAGCAAATCAGCATCACGGCCCTCATTTCCGGCAAATTCATCAAGTAGAGTAATACGCATATCATCACCTCGTCGGCTAAGTCGGGCCATGGCTGCAGCAATCGTTATTGGGCTTAACTTGTCTGTAAAGGTGTATACATTACCGCTTATGTTGGTGACGGCTTGGTTTAAAAACTCTTGGCCATCAGGTGTGATAGCAAAGGTTTTATCGTCATTTTTAATAATGTACTGCTTTACTTCACTACTTAAAGAGGGTGTTGAAGTCGCCACAGCCGGTTGGCTAACAGCGTGGACTTGGGCTGGCAACAACGGTTCAATCGTTTTCCATAGAATATCTTGGATAGCCTCGATGCTAAGTAACGCCCCATCACGAACGCAATCAATCCTAGTAAAATCTTTCGGAAATAATTGACACAGATCATCATAGACCTCAACCGACTTTCGGAGGTGATTAATATCGGCTTCGTGGATGTCCCGTTTGTTAACGGTGTAACTACGTGATGGTTTTTCATCGACGAGTTTTTGTGCTACCTCGGCCGGAACCCTTAACACAAAAGATTTATCCGGCCTGGGGATGCCCAACATTTCGAACTCTAAATTATCAAGCCATATGAAATAACCACGCCGCTCCTCAGCGTTTTGAAATTTACCACCCTGGTGAGCCATGTTTGACCCGGTAAACCGATTTGCTAATACGACTTTTCCAGCTGCTAAGGCTTCTTTAATTTGAAATGAAATATCATATCGATTAAGTGCAAAAAATAATGAGGCAGTGTAAGGCCCGACTTGATCCCCGCTACCATAATGGCCGTTTAGGTATTCTCGTACAAAGTAGCTGGACGGTTCTTCATAAAGCGGAAAATCAAACATCGCAACATCGTAGCCCTCAGACTCGAGTTTTTCAGCCAACAACTTAAATTGAGTACCCTTGCCAGAACCATCAGTGCCTTCTATGACAAAAAATACACCACGTTTAACTTGACTGCTATCATTCATCGCGCTTTTAAACCAGGGATGGCCTCCGGCAATTGTCGATTATCCTTGTAAGCTCGTGGTAACATTTGTTCTGGCGTCCAATTTGCAATAATCGTCGGCAAGTCACTACCGCTTTGGTACTTACCACTAAAACCATCATCACGGCCTTCACCATAACTGCCCTCCACTGGACCGGTCTCGTGAAATATAGCTTGACCAATCCGTTCGCCAACCGGTAATAATACGGTTTCTTTCTGGTTAAGGTTAAAAATTTCTAAAGTTAAGCGATTAATATAACCTGGATCAACCCAACCAGCATCAAAACAAACAGCAATACCGTTACGACCCCAGCTGGAGCGTGACTTTAGCTCATAGGCACCGGGCGGCTTAATACCAAAAAACTCATGAGTGTGAGCTAAAATCCGTTCGCCTGGTCGGATTGGAATGACCGGATGATCTGGCGGTATACCCTTTAGTAAGCTGGCCCCATTTTTAAAACACCAATCTTGATGAGTCACGGCTTGGTGTGGACCAGAAAAATAGCGGTTTACATCACTCTCGTCGAATGGATTATAAATGGTATGGTCGCCATCGCGTTCCGTTCGGTAATAGTAGTAGCCAAGTGTTACATCGAGACTGGCGTGAGCGACATGCTTTGGCATAAACGGCTCACAAACAATATGACCCTCTTTAATGGCTGCCCGAATTTGCTGATTGCTATAAACTCCCACTAACCCTCCTAATAAACTAACTACATTGTACGGTTTGTCAAAACCATGACGCAAGCATAAGCGTCATATTTTACATCATTACAACTCGTTTAATATGTTTTGATGGACGGTAGCTTTATCTGGTTCAGCATTGATCTCGACTACTTTGACCCCTAAATTAGATTGTTTCAAATACATTAGTCCGGCCATGTAGCCCTGACGGACATGCAAATGGTAATCTGACCCCTTTTTTTCAAAATAATCGGTATTGCCGCGGGCTTCACGCCGTTTATCAAGAATACTTTGGGCGGCGGTAAGATAAATTAATGTATCAATCTGTAAACTTTTGACCATGTCCAAGCAGGACATTAAAGCTTCGTCTTTATTTGTCATTTGACTAGCAAAGGCGTTATAAGCGACCATAGCCAACGGACTGCGGTCAATGATTATCATTTCTTTAGATTTACGGTCATTAATATCTTCAGCAAGTGCTTGGCACATGGCCCGGGAAATATAAAAGTCGGTTTGACCAGAACGTGGTAAATCGTCATTCAATGAAACTTGTCGCAGCGCTTCACCAATTGGCGTACCGCCAGACATTCGAGTAGCGTGAACGGTTTGACCCTGCATGTTAAAATACTCGGTTAAAAGCTTAACTTGCGAGGATTTGCCAGCTCCGTCAGGACCATCAATGGCAATTACTCGGTTGTGGGCTTCAGCACTCATGCTGATATTCTACACTTCGGCGGGGCTAACTAAAATTGACGGGCCCATTGTAGTGGTCACGTAAAGGCTGGTTACATAATTGCCTTTGATGCTTGAAGGTTTAGCCGATTTAATGCTACTTAAAATTGCCTGGCAGTTTTGAATTAACTTATCTTTGCCAAAACTAACCTTACCGCAGGCGACATGGATAATGCCGGTACTGTCAATTCGGTATTCAATACGACCGGCTTTGGCTTCGGTCACCGCTTTTTCGATATTGGTAGTAACTGTACCGCTTTTGGGGTTTGGCATTAGGCCTTGAGGACCAAGCAGACGAGCGAACTTGCCAAGTTTGCTCATGTTGGTTGGGGTAGCGATCAAAATATCAAAGTTAATCGTGGCTTTTTCAAGCTGTCCCAAGAATTCATCGCTACCAGCAATATCGGCGCCGGCTTTCTTGGCTTTAGCGACGTCATCTGGTTCAGCAAAAACGGCTACCCGTACTGTTTTGCCCGTCCCGGCTGGCAGAACTACGGTTTGACGAATATTTTGGTCGGCCTGTTTAGGATCAACACCTAATCTAACATGTAGCTCAACACTGGCATCAAACTTAACTGGGCTGGTTTTTAGGGCTAGTTCAATAGCTTCAGCCAGGCTGTAAACCTTGCCTTTTTCAATCAATGTGGAGACTTTTTTATAAGCTTTACTACGACGTTCTAAACGTGACCGGGCCGATTTAACGCTAACTTTAGGTTTAGCCGGTGACTCATCAGTTTTAGACGCAGTTTTACGCTCCTCTTTGGCTTGTTTTACTTCAGTCTCAACTAGTGCTTTGTGACTGCGCTTACCTGCTTTAGCCTTGGTTACTTCTCTTTGGACTGGCTTTTCAGCTGTTTTAGTCTCAGGCTGACTACTTTCTTGATCAATCCCATCTTTAATTTCTTCCTTTACTTTTTTAGCTACTTTAGCGTTTGCGACTTTCTTGGCTTCAGCCATGATTCCTCCTTCGTGGTTCAAACGGTAAAATTTACCTCCCACAAATTGTTTAATAATTATTCGACTTCTACGCCCATACTTCGGGCCGTTCCAGCCACCATTTTCTTAACCGCTTCAATGTCATCGGTATTCATGTCGCCAGCTTTGGCTTCGGCAATTTCTGTTAAAGCATTCTGCGATAGCTTCTTACTGACCTTTTCACTGTTTGGTCGGCCTGAACCTTTCTGAATACCGAGTTTTGCCCGGATTAAATCATCAGTTGGTTCACCAACTACTCGAAAACTCATTGTTCGGTCTTCATAAATAGCAATATGAACAGTTAAGTTCTTACCTTGTAAATCCTTGGTTCGTTCATTGAATGGTGTAACAAAGTCCATCATATTAACACCGTATTGACCTAAGGTACTACCAACAGGCGGTGCGGCACTAGCTTGACCGCCCCGTAATTTCATCTTTAAATTAGCTGTAATCTTCTTTTCTGCCATAAAAAATACTCCTATGGAGTGCGTAACTAGATAAGCTTACTACAATTCACCCCTGTTGTCTAGCGAAAGCTTTACTAAGATAATAGCTGGCAGTGGCAAAAGTTGTGGCCGCAATAGCCGGTTCATGAGCCAAAGTTGCCAATAAAGTTAAACCACCAAGCGCCATGACTTCTGGAGTGGCCATTTCCCGGATACTAACATCAGTTTCAGTAATAATTGAATTTATTTCGTATGCAATTATGCGGTCTTCGATTTCACTCATGAATATTAACCGCGAATTACACTCTTTTTACTTGCAAACTGTCAAGCTCGACTGGGGTTTCGCGGCCGAACATATTAACCAAGACCTTAAGCTTGCCCTTTTGGGGGTCAATTTCGTTGATTGAACCGTCAAAGCCTTTAAACGGACCATCAGTGATACTAACTACTTCACCAACGTTAAAGTCAATCTTATGCTTTGGTTCTTCACGGCCCATCCGCTTCATAATTTTTTCCATCTCATCGTTTTCAATTGGGCTCGGCTCGGAACCACTGCCAACGAAACCAGTGACTGATGGTGTATTACGAACAATGTACCAGGCATCTTCACTCATTTTCATCTGGACTAACACATAACCCTGAAAAATACGCTTCTCAACAACTTTGCGTTTACCATTTTTAACTTCAATCATTTTCTCTTTTGGCACTAACACTTGAAAAATCTTGTCTTTCATATCCAAACTTTCAGCCCTTTGCCGGATAGATTCAGCTACTTTTTCCTCATAACCACTGTAAGTGTGGATAGCGTACCATTGTTTGGATGTATCATAACGTTTACTCATATGTAAGTTCCTACTTAAGAATTATGCTTCTAAATAATTTATCTAAACCGTAGTCGACAACAGCGATAACAATACCGAAAGCGATAGCAAAAACAAACACTGCACTAGTCAGTTTCCAGGTTTCTTTGCGATCTGGCCAAGTCACCATCCCGAGTTCTTTGAAGGTGTTCCTTACAAAACCCGGTACAATTATTCGGCCAATTCGTCCAAATGGCTTGAAAACTGTTGCGCCCCTGATCGCGCCGGCTTTGACTCTAATGCGCCGCTGACGTTTTGGCGCGTCGGAACTGGCTTTTTGTGCGCGTTCACGCACAGTTTCTACCTTTTTGATAACTCGCTTTGGTTTATCTGTCACTATCTTCTCCTAATAAAAAATCTACCATATTTTGGTAGATGTCCACTGTCAATACTACTCTAACACTTTACAGTAGTCAAGCTAGATTTTTATTCGGTGCTGACTGCTCTAAATTAGGTATAAAAACTGTAAATGTGGTACCTTTGTTAATTTCGGACTCTAAATTGATTTCGGCATGGAGTAAACGCACTAGTTTCATAGTAACGTAGAGACCAAGTCCGGTACCTTTATTTTTACGTGTCCGGAAGTCTTCACTGCGAAAAAACTTATCAAAAACCTTGTCTTTGTCACTTTTACTAATGCCAATCCCGGTATCACTAACGTAGAAAACCACACCTTTACCCTTTGGCTTGGCGCCAATCACCACATGTCCTGCCTCAGTATATTTAATGGCATTGGTGATAAAGTTCTGCAAGACTTCACGGACATATAATCGACTTGACTGAAGAACTTCTAATGACGGATCGATGTCGCTTTTAAGCTCCAATCCCTTTTTCTGAGCATCAGGTGCGTAGTTCTTAAGCAGTTCTTCAATTAATTCGGCAACGTTAATTGATTCTACTTCAACAGCTAACTTACCTCTTTCAGCTCGCGATAGCGTCGACAGGTCATTAATCATACCAGCCAAGAAAATAATCTGATTGTAAGTTTCTTTTAAGGAGGCTTTAACAGCATTCAGATCGCCGCTTTTTTCTAGTATAAACTGGGCATTACCGACGTTACCCTCAGCAATGGCGATGGGTGTTCGCAGTTCATGACTGACTACACTAATAAATTCGTCGCGCTCCTCCTCCAACGATTTCTCGCGTGTAATATCACGGAGTAAAATAACGTAGCCTCTCATACCTGCTTGGCCATAGCCCAGCCGTACCGGTGCGATACTAATATACAAACTAATGTTTTCACCATCAGGGTAAATTAATCGCCAGTTGCGTGAAGCTGTTGAAATTTTAGTTTCTAAAATTATCTTTGTGACGTCTATTGGTTGGTTATTTTTATCGACCAACTTTAAGACAGCATGTATTGGCTTAGCAGTTATAGTACTATTGACATCCAAAATATTTAAGGCTGCGCCATTATAAAGTACCACGTTGGCCTGTTCGTCAATGGCAATAACACCATCGGCCATACTGTTAATTAGGCTGCGTAAACGTTCATGTTCCAGTTCGGCGGTCGATGCGGCAATCGATGGTGTCGTTTTGTCATCAAGCATGGCCTTATTATGCCATAAGCTTTATCAGTTAATAAATTCAGAAATAGAGACTAGGTCGGTGTCCGCGAATTTCCTTGCGTATCTCAGGAAGGTTTGGGATATATTTATCTAATTCTTTCCAAAACCGGGAGCCATGGGCCATTATTTTGGTGTGCGTTAGTTCATGGAGTAATACATAATCAATCAGGCGCCACGGTAGCTGCATTAGATAACAATTTAAAGTAATGTTGCCAGACTGATCACAACTACCCCATCGACTCGACAGACGCTTAATTTGGACTGATCGATAGTTAAAACCATGTCGTTTAGCGACTTGCTGGAGTCGATTAGGAAGTAATTGTTCGGCCTCTTGTTTGAGCGCTTTCTCGACCGCTTTATGGGCTAGACTTTGAGCTGCCACACTGATTGTTGTTAACTGTCTCGGTAAAATAACTTTGACGTCACTGCCATTGATTCTAGTTGATGCTCGTCCTGATGGTTTTTCGACAAAAACTAATTGATGGGCTTTCCCGATGCGCATCTTATCACGTAAGAAACGTTTGGGTGGCTGATTTTCCTTAATCCAATCAATTTTACTGTGTAAAAAATTAATTCCTAACCGGTAGGGTGTCCAAGTTGGCATGGTTAGTCTGACTTGACCATTATTACTAATATTTATACGTAAACTGCGGCTCTGGCGTTTTTTTTGTAAACTAACCAGACCAATACCAGGGATATCAACTGTTTTAACCGGCATTAGCGAATCGAGATATTACGACGCGTAGAGTCAACTCGACCGCCATTAATGTTCGGTACTAAATTAACCAGGCCCGGTTTAATCAATTTATCAGTGGCGGTTTTAGTCTGGATTAGACCAAGGTCGTAAAGTCTTTTAACGATCGCGGCCCGTTGGGTTTGATAATTATGCTTACCACTGATAACGACGTAATCTTCGCTGATTTGCGGATTTTGCATGCGTCCAACAAAATATTCGAAAGCGGTTCGATCATACTTTTTGGCATAACGGTCATCAACTTTACGATGATCGCGGCGAATCGCCCGGTCAAAGGCACTTTCTAGATCAATTTGTACCCAAATGATCAAGGTCTTAACTTTGTGTTTTTGAGCCAAATTACGCAAGTTGCGGCGTTGACCAAGGCCTAAAATATTAGCATCAAGAACGACACTTAAACCGGCCTTTAAAAATTCATCAACCATATATTCCGTCAAACGACTGACGTTGTCGTCTTCTTGTTTGTCATAGCGTGGTTGTTCAAATATCTCAGAGCGAATGCGATCTGATTGGATATTAGCAGCTAGTAGGTCATCACTTAGCTGGCGAGCTAAAAAGGTCTTACCGGCTCCCGGAAAGCCATAAATCATAATCAATGTTGGTCGTGACAGCTCTAACTTGCTCATAAATTATATTGTATAACAGATTTTTGGTAATTTCTAAAGATGTTAACAAGATAACTGATATAATTATCAACACTATCCATAAGCTATAAATATAGGAGTGTAGCTCAGGTGGCTAGAGCGTCGGTCTCCAAAACCGAAGGTCGGGGGTTCAAATCCCTCCACTCCTGCCAGATTGTATTCTTAGATAATCTGACGCATAATCAAGATAGTTAATATATTGAGGGTTAGTTATATGATCGATCCAGCATACAAGCAAATACATAACAAAGCTTTGCAGTTGCAATACACATTTCAAGACTTAATGGACGAGAAGAATCCAACGGCTAGTATGTTGCACCGTGAAGCCAAACAATTAGTAGACGAGGTCGAAATGCAAAAAAATCCGCGTGATCTGGAATCTAGAATTAAAATGATTCAAAATCAGATTAAAATGTCTGAACATCAAGGCACTCATCTAATGAGTCTTGACCACGCCCAGTCCATCCATGAGAATTACGAACACCTGCGCCAAGATATACGAGGTTTATCGAATTATAGTTAGCCTTTGCGCGGTTTAACTTCATTACGACCAAGACTTTTCTTAGTCTCGACATATAGCGCATGACGCCGTAAAACTGGATCGTATTTACGTAAACTTAATTTATCTGGAGTATTTTGGGTATTTTTAGTCGTGTAATAATGACGATGTCCACTTTCTTCGGACACCAAACCAACTACTTTGCGTTTGCCTTGCTTCTTTGCCATAATAATAAAAATTAAATGTTTAACAACATTTTAACAGATTGAAGTTAATTATTCAAATAGTTTGGAGCCGTTGTGGGGATTTGAACCCCAGACCCCTTCCTTACCATGGAAGTGCTCTACCACTGAGCTACAACGGCTTATAACGGCTATATTCTACAGGTTAACTGTCCGCAAGCAAAGAAGTACTACCGACTAGCTTAAGTCTACGGTACAATAATGTTTATGCTATTCGAGTTAGTCACCTGGTGGTATGGCAAAGGTTGGCTAGACACCCTAAACCGTATAAAACGTCAAATTCAAGGTATTTGGCGAATGTTTTCTATCTTGATACTACTCAAAACATTATTTGATCCATGGAAGCGCATTATTTCACCACCTGGTAAGAGTCTGGATGCCATGTGGCGAGCTTTGGTCGATAACCTTATTTCAAGGCTAATCGGTTTTGTTGTACGAGTACTTGTTATAATTGCCGCCTTTGTTGTCACTACTATGGCGGCCATTGTGGGTGCGGTTATGGCAATCGGTTGGGTCTTGTTACCACCAGCCATGCTTTTCTTCATATTTAAGGTTATCGTGCCATGAATTACGACATTAACTTTACTAGTTTGCGCGCCAAAAAAGTTCGTTTTGGCCAGAGTTTGGGTACTTTTGTTGGCAGTGCCTTTACGATCGTTATTATTTTAATCCTCGGAGTGGTTTGCGCTTATTTAATAATGTCCAAGGCTGATCCTCGTTTAACTTATCTACTTTTGAGCATTACCTCGGCTTATTTGACTTTAACTTTGTGGTATCGATATGACTTAAAGGCTCCGAGCCCAGTTATGCCGCCAAGTCGATTGGACGATATTTTAGGTCCTAGTCTGTTTAAGGCCTTAAGTCGTAATTTAACACCAAAGACCGTTTGGCAGTCAGCTGTTACTACACACGAAGGTATTTTCATGTGTAATCGGCTTCAGCTGAACACTAATGAAATTTTGCCACTACTTAGCGATAATCCGACAGAATTGATGCCAATCTGGCAATTGGCCGACCAACTACGTACCCAGTGCAACGACTCGCAACTTCATGGTGATGCGGTCATCACAGCGTTTTTAAGTATTTACCCAACCTTAAAAACTTATCTTGATACTCACAAGTATAAATCTGAAGACATCACAGAAGTTTATGCCTGGTCAGAGCGTTTGCAAGATTATTTAAGGCAAAAACGACCTTACTTTGGTGGTATTGGCCGTGATTGGGCGACTGGCTTTACGCCAACCCTAGAACAGTTTAGCCAGAATGTCAGTGGCGAAATTGAAGCCGGCAGTAAACACTTTCATTTCTTGGCTCATGCCGATGTTGCCGATTCGATAATTCACGATCTTAGCCAAGGCACCGGTGGGGTGGCGATTGTCGGACCAGTTGGAACAGGTAAAACTTCTTTGGTTTACGGTCTAGCCGAACGATTGTTGGAAGGCCACGACGAGGTGTTAAAGCACTACAAAGTAGTTAGTCTTAATGCTTCCCAAATTTTATCAGCCGATAAAAACCAACTTGAGAAATTAATGTTAACGCTTTTTGCGGAAGCGACTGCCGCAGGTAATATCATTCTGTTTTTAGATGAGGCCCACTTATTCTTTGGCGAAGGCATGGGCATGTTTAATATGTCGCAGGTACTACTACCGATTATTCAAAACCGACAACTTAAAATTATTGCTGCTTTTACGCCCAATGATTTCCAAAAACTTAAAGGCACTAATGAAGCCTTAACCAGTAGCCTAGCTGTAATTAATGTCGGCGAACCAGAGGTTGCGAATACGCACAAGATTTTAGAAGACTCAGCCCTAACATTAGAGGCTCGAACCGGCTTATTGGTGACTTATGACGCTATCCGTGAAACTTTTCGCTTGAGTGACCAATATATGGGCGATCAATCATTTCCTGGTAAAGCCATTAATTTAATGGATCAAGCAGTGCCTTACGCCCAAAATCAAGTGATTACAGCTCAATCCGTTCAGCAATCGATTGAAAAAACGCTTGGCGTTAAAACCGGCGTGGCCGAAGCCGCTGAAGTTGATGTTCTATTGCATTTAGAGGATAAAATTCATGAACGCATGATTAATCAAGTCGAGGCTGTCAATGTTATTGCCGCCGCCTTGCGTCGAATGCGCGCCGGTGTGACTAATACTTCGCGTCCAGTTGGCAGTTTTCTATTTCTTGGTCCAACTGGTGTTGGTAAAACCGAATTAGCCCGGTCACTAGCCGCCACCTACTTTGGTGATGCCCGAAATATGATTCGTTTGGACATGAGTGAGTACCAGCGCCCCGAAGATGTTACACGTATCTTGTCAGCTGGTGATGAAGGTGGCAGTTTGATTATGTCAATTCGCAAACAGCCATTCGCCGTGGTTTTGCTTGACGAAGTTGAGAAGTCTAACCCAGGCGTTTTAAATCTACTACTACAACTGCTTGATGAAGGTCAACTAACTGATTCTAATGGCAAGACCGCTTCGTTTCGAAATGCTATAATCATTGCCACTTCTAATGCCGGCGCTACCGATATTATCAAGCAAATCGAAGCTGGTAATAACTTATCCGAGTTTGAGCGGCCCCTACTAGACAAATTGATTCAAGCTGGAACTTTTAAGCCGGAACTTATCAATCGTTTTGACGAAATTGTATTATTTAGGCCGCTACAAGAAACTGAAATCGCTCAAGTTGCTCGACTAATGATTAATGGCGTAAATAAGAATCTAGAGAAGCAAAATATACGAATTGAACTTACTGAGGCCGCTATCACCGCTTTGGTTAAAGCTGGCTACGATCCGGAGTTTGGTGCACGTCCAATGCGTCATGTTATTCAAAAACAAGTTGAAGACCGGGTAGCCACCAAGATATTACAAGGTGTTGCCCAACCCGGTGGTACTATCAAATTTGACATCAATGATATTTATCCAACACCAACTCAAAGTTAATTTCAGACTTGGTGCAGTGTGATTGCTGTCGTCAGAACTATTATCGTCTCGCAAGCTTCTGTTTGTCCATAGACTCTACAACAAGCAGGGTCAATGCTTCGTCCGTTTCACCAGTTGTACCTTCAACAATCTCTATAAATGTAGTACCTCGAACACTAGTAATGCCTACCACAACAGTAGTAGCAATTCTTTCAATAAACGTTCCAAGATCTTCATCTGCTTCTCTGGGCCTGTAGTAAGATGGATTACCGTCACCGTCCTGAAGCACCGCAAACTCAGCTGGTGGCCATTGTGTGTCTCGATTTCTTTCACTCATAATAGTTCAATAATGTGTTATGTTCTTATTTAACGCAAGCATAACAAATCTGGTGCAGGGAGAGGGATTCGAACCCCCGTAGGCTAAGCCAAGTGATTTACAGTCACCCCTCGTTGACCGCTTGAGTATCCCTGCACATAACATGGAGCCGACGGAGGGATTCGAACCCACGACCCGCTGTTTACAAAACAGCCGCTCTAGCCACTGAGCTACGTCGGCCTAACATCTTGAAAAGTTTAACAAAACAGAGGTTAAATAACAACTCTTTTCGCTCGAACTAAGCGTTTTGGCTTATGTGAAGGTAAGATCAATTTCTTGAGTTTTTCCTTAGTAATGTCAGCTTCAGCCTGCATATCCAAATCCTCATAAGTTTTAATTAACAGAGTGTAGCTTTCATTGTTCGGCTCTAATTCAACTGCCCGCTCAAGTTCATGAACCATTAACTTATGGTTACCTAACTTTTCTTGGACTTTAGCATAGGCAATATGTCGTGCGGCTAAATCGTCTTCTAGTTTTAAAGCTTGCTCAAATGCTGTGGCGGATTTGTTATAGTTCTCGGTTTCATAATAAATAAGTCCTAAGTTATGTAAACTTGAGGCCGTCGGTTCAATACTAGATGCAATTTCGAAACAGTCGATGGCATCCTTATATTCCTTTTGCTTGGCATATAAAATACCGAGCCGGTTATAAGCAGCAGCATTTTTCTGATCTATCTTCAGAATTGTTAATAATGCTTTTTCGGCGCGCAAAAGTCGATTTTCACGCATGCCATGATGGGCAATGTCCCATAATTTACCTAGTTTATCGCTAATCCGACGCGGTATCTCCGACAGTTCATCGTCTTGAATATTAATTGCCCGATAGGCTAAAAATCCAAAGACGACTACTAGAATTAGTTCAAGCATGTCCTTTAATTATACTACATCTGTAAAAATAAATCGGTTATGACTAGTTTTGGGCTAGCCGAGTTTAGTAAACGTTTTTCGGCTAAGTAAGCTTGATTGTAAAGATTATGCCAGCGCTTAATATCTTCACCTTGTTTACTATCAGCTAATTTTTCTATCGTGATTTTACAAACCTGTTTAAGGGCAAAAATCAAACGATTTAACTGGTCTTTATCTCTAGAAATTTCATCAACTTTTAATAATCGTTCAAAAACCGGCGCTGTTAGCAGTTCCTTGACCATAACAATGGCAGTAAATAGCGGGTTAGTTTGATTGTCTGACAAAATATCACTCATCATACCGGGCCAACCTGAACTTAATTGGTAGGCACGATTAACACTCTCAGTGGTTTTACTACTATAAAAATTATTAATTTGATCAAGCGTTGGTCTTTTGATTTCAATCTGTTGAACTCTCGATAATATGGTCGGTAAAATTGACTGGGCGTGGCTGGCGGTCATAATGATTACCGTATCGGTCGGTGGTTCTTCCAGGATTTTTAAAAATGAATTTTGAGCTTCTTCGCTCATTAGATGAGCGTTTTCAACAATAATAATCCGTCGGACAGTTGCCTGACCTGTAGTTTTAAGTTTTAAAAAAGTGTGGATTTGTCTAACTTCATTTATTCCAATGTTATTAGCGGCCGTAGTAATGTGCTTATAAAATGGGTAGTTCATCAATGACTCAACGTTTTTATTTAATAATTGACTGGCGACATGCTGTGCAACATATAACTTACCGGCGCCAATTGGCCCGCTAATTAGTAATGCGTGGCCTTGACCGACTAAATAATTATCAATATCAACCTTGGTTTGACTATGTAATAGAAGCTCAACCATCGTTTTTAATTATAGAGGCAAATTCTTTGGGTGGTTTTATAACAAAAGTTTGCCGCTGACGGTTTGGTAAGGTTAGTTCTAGCGACTGAGCATGAAGGTATAATCGATCTGCATCAGGCCCACCGTATAATAGGTCACCGACAATCGGATGGCCTTGTTGTTTTAAATGAACTCTCAGTTGATGAGTTCGCCCGGTTTGGGGCTTTAGTTCAACTAAATCATAGTTTTTTGAACTTTTTAATACTTTATATTCAGTGTTAGCTGGTTTACCGCCAACACCAACACGAAACAGTTTAGGAGTTTTGGGGTGGCGTTCAATCGGCATATCAATAATGGCTTGCTTCGGCTCAATATGGCCACTAATTACAGCTATGTACGTTTTTTTGACCTTTCGCTGGGCAAATTGTTTTTGCAACCAACTAAGAGCGGTTGAGGTTTTAGCGGCAATGATTACACCTGATGTTGGGCGATCAAGACGATGGACAATACCGGCTCTTTCTCCGGATAAGCCATGTAGCCTATCCTGGATAAAACTTGCGACAGTTGCCTCCGGGTTAAACGCACCCTTACTATGGGACAATACACCAACCGGTTTGTTGATAACAATGCAGGCATCATCTTCATAGATAATTGGCAAATTAATCTTAGGTATCGAGGGTTGTAAGTCGTAATCCAGAGTAACCCGATCGTTAAGTTTTAATTTGTAGCTTGGCTTTTCTGGAGAATTATTAACCTGAACTTTGGTATTTTTTATAAGTTTGGCAATCGATGAGCGACTTAACAATGCGATCTTGTCGGCCAAAAATTCATCAAGTCGTTGTCCAACTTGATCGGCGTTTACTTTGAAACTTTTCACGCTGGTCGTAATCCTACGGCTTTTTGAACTTTTAATAATGCCAGATTAGCCACTTTATTCATGGCTTTTTCGTCAGTTTCGAGCTTTGCTTGTAATTTATTAGAATCAACTTTAACCAACTTGGCTTGGAGATTATGTAAAAACTCTTTAACTTGATCAGCTACTTCTTGTTTTAGCTCGCCATAATTCGTCTGCTGGGCGTGGTGCTTGGCCACTGCATCAAGCGTCTCGCCAGATAATAAAGCATGGATTTGAAGTAAGTTACTGATGCCAGGTTGTTTTTCCCAATCGAGGTTGACCTTGCCAATCGAGTCTGTTGTAGCACCCATGACTTTTTTAGCAGCTTCCTCGGGTTGATCATTCAACATAATGGTGCCGGCCGGATCATCAACGCTTTTACTCATTTTCTTCTCTGGATTTCGTAGTGACCGAATACGTACGCTACTACGATTAGTAAACTCAAGTTGCTTTTGCCATGACTCTGGCACTTTGAATAGTTCACCGAATTTGTTATTCATTCTAATGGCTAAATCTCGCGCTAATTCCAAGTGCTGTTGTTGATCATCGCCTAACGGGACATACTTTGCGTCGTACAATAATATATCAGCCGCCATTAGTATCGGATAGTTAAACTGACCAACGCTAACCGTGTCATTACCGAGTTTTTGAGATTTATCTTTAAATTCAATCATCCGACTGGCTTCACCAAAATATGTGAAACAGTCCAAAATCCATGCCAGTTCGCTATGCGCAGGAATATAGCTTTGACGATAAATAAAGGTGTCTGGGTCATTGATATCAAGTCCAGCGGCCACAAAAACCTTAAGATTATCTAGAGTATTCTGAAAAAGTTTGCCATGATCAATCGGAGTCGTGAAGCTGTGTAAATCGGGGATAAACATATTAATTTGATATTTACCGGCATGTTTCTGCTGAAGTTCTAACATTGGTAAAATGGCACCTAAGTAATTACCAATATGAAACTCACTATTAGCTCTTAGACCGGTTAAAATAACTGGTTTACTCATTAGCTAATATTATAACTGGTTTTTAGCGAAATGAATGATTTAACGCTTAGTGAACTGACGTTGTTTGCGAGCACCACGTAAACCAAATTTCTTGCGTTCTTTTTCGCGCGGATCACGGCCAAGTTGTTCAGCACGTCGCAGCGTATTCTTAAGATCTTCGTTCATAATCGCTAAAGCTTTGGCAATGCCTAATCGTATGGCATCAGCTTGGCTGCTGTGACCGCCACCACTGACTCGGGCACTGACATCGTACTTGTTCTCAATTTCCAGAACCTCAAACGGACGCTGAAGTTGATGAAAAGTTGATTTGCTGCCATCAAAATATTCAATAGCTGGTTGACTATTAATCACAATGTCACCCTTGCCATTGATTAATCGAACGCGTGCTGTCGCGCTTTTGCGGCGTCCAAGTGCGTAAAAATAATTTTTAGCCATAGCTACTTACCTACCTTTATTACTTCCGGTTTTTGTGCTTCATGCTGATGATCGACTCCAGAGTAGACTTTAAGACGGGCAAGTCGCCCGGCTCTTAATTTGTTAACCGGCAACATGCCGCGGACTGCTTGAATAATTGCGAAGGTTGAATCCTTGGCCAGGACATCCTTTAGTGCTCGCTCGGTTAAACCACCAGGATAGCCACTGTGTTTATAATAAATTTTGCTAGTCAGTTTGTTGCCTGTCACAACTAATTGGTCTGCATTAATCACAATCACGTAATCACCACAATCAATATGATTAGTAAACATTGGCTTATTTTTGCCAGTTAGCAGTAAAGCAATTTGCGTAGCCAGACGACCGAGCGGTAATTCACTGGCATCAACAACGTACCATTTGCGGTTTACATCAGTTGGTTTGGCGCTGTAGGTTTTCATGACTTGGTCTCTTTCTTGGCGACAGTCTTGTCTGACTTATCTTCAGATTTAGCTTTTACTTTTAAATCGTCAACAAAACTTAGGCGGGCCATTTGAGTATTATCGCCACGTCGAACGACGGTGCGCTCAATTTTTAAATGTCCGCTTTGACGATTCTTTAGTTTCGGAGCAATGTCATCGACTAATTTGTGGGCACTCTCAATAGTTTGTAACGAGCTGATAATTTGGCGACGATTATGTAAATCACCTTTTTTCGCTTTGGTTATCAACTTTTCGGTATATGGTAAAACTTCCTTGGCCTTCACCAAAGTGGTTTCAATTGATTCATATTTTATTAGTGAATCAGTCAAACCCTTAATCAAAGCTGAACGCTGGTCACGCTCGCGATTAAACTTCTTGCCTTTGTAACCGTGACGATGCATTACTAAAGCTCCAACTCCGCCATCTTCTCTTTAACCTCATCTAAAGCTTTACTACCAAAACCTTTGAGCTCACGTAATTCCGAATCACTTAAGCTAAACAGATCTTTAAGTGTATGAATTTCGTTGTTAATTAAGGCGTTGGTTGTCCGGGCCGAGAGGTTAAGGTCTTCAATCGAGGTCATTAAGCCGGTACTGTCACTCTCGTCTTCGTCATCGGTGCCGTCTGCTTTAAAACCAACCGGTTGAGATATGTCAACGCGGGTTTGGCCAGCTAAAGCAGTATATTGGTTAACCAAGATGGCCGCAGCTTCTTCGAAGGCGTCTTTGGGGGTGATTGAACCATCGGTGTCAATAGTAATGAGCAATTTGTCTAAATTAGTCATCTGCCCAACACGGGTGTTCTCGACTTTATAGCGGACTCGAGAAACTGGGCTAAAGATGGCGTCAATGGCAATCATATCACTTGCCTTTTTCGAAGCCCCTTCCTCAATGGTACGATAACCACGACCGGTTTCAATCGTTAAGTCCATGACCAAACTGGTTTTGTCGTCTTCAATATTGGCAATTAATTGGTCAGCATTAACTACTTCAACATCGGCATCAGTTTGAATATCTTTAGCACTTACTTTGCCTTTGCCTTTTTTCACAATGCGTAGGGTATGTACTTGATCATCAAATACTCGAAAACGAATATTCTTAAGATTAAGCATGATGTCAACGACATCTTCTTTAACACCCTTTAATGTGGTGAATTCATGACTGGCACCATCAATCTTAAAGGCCGTAACTGAAGCGCCGGCAATACTAGATAGTAAAACTCGTCGCAAGCTATTACCAAGTGTCATACCGTAACCAGTTTGGAGTGGCTCAATTTCAAAGGTAGCACTTAAACTACTGTGCTCATCAACTTTTACTACTCCTGGTGTGTGAATCATTTTTGACATATTCTTCTCCTTGCCTATTAGCTTAACGTGAGTAATATTCCACGATTAGTTGTTCATTAATGTCTGGCTCGGCCTCTTCACGAGACGGCAAACCAGTAACTATAACCTCAAATTTCTTACGATCAACCTTTAACCAACTTGGTATATCGGTTGGAACCGGACTAACTTCGTCGAGTTTTTTAAAGTATTCGTTGGTTGTACTGCGATCACGAAGCTTTAAAACATCTTTAGGTGTTAATCTAATTGATGGTATGTCAATTCTACGGTCATTTAAGGTGAAATGGCCGTGAGTTATTAATTGTCTGGCGGCTCGACGACTAGTCGCAAAACCAGCACGGTAAATAGCATTGTCGGCTCGTCTTTCTAAATATTGTAAAAGTAGTTCGCCCGTTTGACCTGGTCGTTTGGCGGCTTCGGCCATCATCTTAGCAAATTGCCGTTCAAGTAACCCATAAAGCCGTTTAACTTTCTGTTTTTCACGAAGTTGCAACGCGTATTGGCTGGCTTTACCACGTTGATTGCGTCCACCGTGAAAGCCCGGTATTGTCGTACGCTTAACAAGGGCCTTATATGCTTTGGGATGCAAGGCATAGCCTTCACGACGACTCATTTTGACAATACTTTGAGTATCTCTCGCCATAACTAAACTCTCCTTGCCTTAGGTGGACGTACGCCACCATGCGGCATGCCGGTGACATCCTTAATAGATTCGACGTGCATATCCAAATTTTGCAAACTTCGAATTGCTGACTCACGTCCTAAACCAACACCTTTGACAAAAACTTCAACTTTAGATAAACCAAATTGTTGTTTGGCAATCTGACCGGCTTTTTCCATAGCTACTTGCGCTGCATAAGCTGTACCCTTTTTGGATCCACGAAAGCCACAACCACCGGCACTAGAACTGGCTAATGTGCCGCCCTTATTATCAGCAAAGGTCACAATTGTGTTATTAAATGAAGCTAAAATATGAACCTGCCCAACCGGAACAGAGCGTTTAACCTTCTTCTTGCGAACGACTTTTGGTGCTTCAGCCGTTTCGACGGTTGTTTCAACTACTGGTGTTTCTTCATCTGCCATATAAAATTATCCTTACGTCTTTGATGGTGACTTTTTAGCGGTGCCACCGACCGTTAGACGCTTACCACGCCTAGTTCGAGCATTGGTCCGGGTACGCTGACCACGACTTGGTAAATTTGCAGCATGGCGGCCACCCCGATAACTATTAATATCTTTCAATCGTTTGATGTTACCGACCACAATTCGTTGTAATTCACCTTCAACAATGTATTTTTCATTGATGGCATCTTGAATGCGCGAAATTTCGGCGTCAGTCAGATTCTTGACACGGACTGTCGAGTCGACTTTGGCTTGAGTTA
Source organism: Saccharimonadales bacterium (SeqCode) (assembly GCA_035480035.1). Taxonomy (GTDB): domain Bacteria; phylum Patescibacteriota; class Saccharimonadia; order Saccharimonadales; family OMJO01; genus DATIID01. Next base: position 221,893 of record DATIID010000001.1, read on the forward strand.
AAATATCAGCACTAGTCTTAGGACCAATACCATAAATATAGGTTAAAGCCACATGAACTTGCTTGCCATCAGGAATTGTAACTCCGGAAATCCTAGCCATTAACTAACCCTGCCTCTGTTTGTGCTTTGGCTTGAGCTTATTAATAACATAAACCCGCCCTTTTCGGCGGACAATTTTGTCATCGGGACTGATTTTCTTAACACTGGCACGCACTTTCATGCGGATCATTGCTCCTAGTCTGCATTGGTCAATGACACACTGCTTAATTGATGATTACTTGCGATAGGTGATTCTGCCCTTCGTGAGATCGTAAGGGGTCAACTCAACCGTCACACCGTCGCCGGGGACTAAGCGAATGTAATGTTTCCGCATCTTTCCAGCAACATGAGCTATAATTTGATGACCGTTTTCGAGCTCGACACGGAACTGCGTTCCAGGCAAGGCCTCGACGATGGTACCGCCTAACTCGATTACTTCCTTATTTTTGGCCATAAATATAACGTCAGTGCGTTATTATATCATTCAAACTTAACCTTTGTAAAGTGTTTTACTTCTTTTTTCGGCGACTTATTTTAGGTAAAAAACGTAATCGCCGTCCACCGGTGCCAGCTTGAGCTGGTTCAGAGGTGTCATAAAAGAAATCCGATTCGGCATACTGATCATAAGTTACCATTAAGGCTCTTGACTCAATTGCCCGCAGCGTCTCGAGAGATACAGCAACCAAAATCAATATACTAGTGCCGCCTAAGGCGATGTTGGATTTTAGAAATATCTCACCAATAATTGGCAAAAGCGCTAGTAAACCTAAGCTAATCGCGCCGAAGAAAGTCAGACGATTAACCACTTTACTGAGGTATTTCTCGGTTTCACTACCACCACGGGTATCTTCAATAAAGCCACCTTGTTTTTGCAGATTTTCAGCTATTTCTTTAGCGTTAAAGGTAATGCTGGTATAGAAAAAGGTGAACACAAAAACTAGCAAAAAGTAAACCAGTGGATATATGTAAGGTGTAAAGCCATGCTGTGAAAAACTGGTCGCACTAGGCGTTTGAAACCAAAGCGATAATTTGGCACCCAGTTGCTGTAAACGTAAACTATGTGAACCAGTCATTATTTGTCCAGTGAAGCTAGGTACACTCAAAAAGGCCACCGCAAAGATAATTGGCACTACGCCAGCGGTAATTAACTTAACCGGCAAGATAGTGGTTACTCCGCCATAAGCCCGATTGCCCTGGACACGTTTAGCATAGTGAATTGTAATTTTTCTCGAAGCTTCATTTAATTTTACGACTATAACGGTGACGGCGACTGTAATCGCTAAAATCAATAGTCCATATAACAGTGACCGACTATCAACCGGCAAAGTGTGCCCAAATAAGGTCATACGATTGCTTTTATTAAGTATCGACGAGGTCACACTAGAAATAGTTGACGGCAAGCGGCTAACAATGCCGACAGTAATAACCAATGAGATACCATTACCGATACTTTGTTCAGTAATTAGCTCACCAAGCCACATCAAGATCATTGATCCGCCAGTTAAAGCTGCAACCATCAACACCCACTGGCTTAAATGGGCATTGGCGGTAATGTCGCCGATACCACTAATGCGGGCAGCCGATTGACGAACTAAATAGATTGCGCCAACTGATTGAATAATAGCAAGAGGAAAAGTCAGAAGACGAGTGTATTGATTGATTTTTTTGCGACCAAACTCGCCTTCTTTATTGAGCGCCTCTAATTTCGGGATAGCTTTTGTCAGTAGTTGCATAATAATTGATGCGTTAATGTACGGTCCCATGCCAACCAACATTATCGAGAAGTTGGCTAAAGCACCACCGGATAAAACGTCAATAAAACTCAGTAGTTGTGGTGTTTTAGAAGAGGTTAGTAGGTTGTCTAAAATTTGCTTGAGGGTGTGAGGGTCACTGATAGGGATTGGTATATGTGCAAGAATACGAAAAACTAAAAGCATACCGACAACCGCCAAAATACGATTGCGCATTTCGCTGTTTTTAAGGGATTGCCAGATAATTTTCCAACTCATAAACTTAATCACTCACCTAGTTTGGTATTTATAACTGAGTTTAATTATACAGGACGAAAGCGTCACTTATAACAGTGTGCTGTAAAACTTACTTGTCAGTTTTTTCAATTGGTTTTTTGGTACGTTTAACTTGGCGTGTGGCTGTAAAATTGCCACCGGCCTTTTTGACTTGATCAATCGCTGCCTTACTGGCAACTTGCAGTTTGACATCAACCTTATGTTTTAGCTCACCTTTGACGATTAATTTGGCTTTGACGTAAGGATTGGAGATCAGACCTTTTTCATAAGCAATAAAATTGTCAATTTTGGCCCCAACTAGATTGAGTTCTTCGGTCTTAATAATCTCAATCGTTGGACGAATTGAACGAAAACCTGGTCGTTTCGGTAAACGTTGCATTAATGAACTCTGGCCACCTTCAAAACCGGGTCGACGACGACTACCAGTACGTGACTTTTGACCCTTGGTACCACGACCAGCGGTTTTACCTTGGCCAGCTGCGATACCACGACCAATACGATGCGAGCGACGTTGTCTGGTTAATTCAAGTTCATTAAATTTCATGATTTAACTCCGGTTTTGTTGGATGAAACTTCTTGAATTCGAGTTTGCCAATTTTTGGCTGGTTCAATGCTTTGCAGGGCAGCGACTGTAGTATAGGCGACGTTAATTTTATTACTTGAACCAAGCGACTTCGATAAAATATTGCGGACACCGGCAACTTCTAAGACAGTCCGCACTACACCACCAGCTATCAAACCAGTACCTTCGCTCGCTGGCTTGAGTAGAATTCGAGCACCGTTACGCCTAATTTCAGCATCGTGCGGGATTGTGCCTTTATATAAATGAACCTTGGTAAAGTTCTTCTTCGCTACTTCAACCGCTTTACTGACTGCGGCTGTCACATCAGCACCCTTAGCAATACCAATACCTACTTTACCTTTATGGTCGCCAACTACGACCAATGCTCGGAATCGAAAACGGCGACCGCCTTTAACCACTCGAGCAACGCGGTCAATATGAACTACGCGCTCATCATACTGTTTTTCCTCTTGAGCTGGGTTGTTGTTTGGTCGGTTGAATTGTTTGCCTCGTTCGTTTACCATCTTAAAACTTTAATCCTTCCGTACGAGCCGCATCAGCAAAAGCCTTAACTCGACCGTGAAATAATTTACTATTACGATCAAAAACGACGTTACTTACTTTAGCAACCTTGGCTTTTTTAGCAAGGCTAGCGCCAAGCCAAATGGCTTTTTCAGTCTTAGTGTTGCCAACATCCTTTTGTCCAACAGTAGTTAAATGAACTAGAGTTTGACCACTGCTATCGTCAACAATCTGCGCCGTCAGATTCAAATTACTAACAAAAACTGTCAAACGCGGTCGCTTACTGGTGCCAACGATCTTGGATCTAACACGGTACTTGCGACGAGCAGCATTAGTTGATTTTTGAATTAATCGATTCATGTCAGTTACCTACTTATCCTTACCAGATTTACCGCTTTTACGAATAATGTGTTCGCCAGAATACTTAATTCCTTTACCTTTGTAAGGTTCAGGTTTCTTAAGTGCCCGAATCTCGGCAGCAACTTGGCCAACTTGTTGTTTGTTAATGCCACTAACCGTAATGACGTTTTGCTCAACACCAATCGTGATGCTTTCAGGAATTTGATACGTAACTTCATGCGAGAAACCGAGGTTAAGTTTAAGCATATTGCCAGCCAACGCTACTCGGTAACCAACACCATTAATTTCTAACTTTTTAGAAAAACCTTCGGTTACACCAACTACCAAATTATTGATCAAAGCCCGCATTAAACCGTGCTGAGCCCGGACTTTAGGTTGATCATTTGGTCGACTAAAAATTAACTGTTCACCTTCTTGGGTAACTTTGATGTCCGGCAATTTGACCTGAGTTAATACGCCCTTAGGGCCAGTCACACTAATCACATCACTATCGACAGTTATCGTGACTCCGCTCGGAATTTTAACTGGTTGTTTGCCGACTCGACTCATCTTAATACACCTTACAAATTAATTCGCCACCGAGGCCTTGTTTTTTTGCTTCATTGCCAGTCATTAAGCCTTTAGAAGTTGAAACAATCACAATTCCGCGTCCACGCTTAACGACTGGAATTGTTTTTACACCAGAATAAGTTCTTCGACCGGGCTTGCTTAAACGTACAATTTCAGTAATGTGAGCGCCGTTTGATGGTTGATTAATTACAATCGTCATGGCTTTGCCAACCGACAAATCATTAACCTTAATATCTTCAATAAAACGATTTTGCTTCAGCAGCCGAGCCACTGATTCCTTAATTTTGGAATGTGGCAAAGTCACCTCGCTTTGTCGAACGGCAACAGCATTGCGGATTCGGGTTAGCATATCAGCGATGGGGTCTGTAGATACTCTTGACATAGTTAACTCCTTACCAACTTGACTTTGTTACGCCAGGTATTTCACCCTTGCTAGCATGCTCACGAAATGAAATACGACTCAGGCCAAACTGCCTCATATAACCATGTGGTCGACCGGTTTCACTACAGCGGTTCTTTAGGCGGGTCGGCGATGAATTACGTGGCAATTTATGCAAACCTTCTAAATCACCCATGGCCTTCAATTCTTTACGCTTAGCAGCATATTTTTGAATCATTTTCTGGCGTTTTAAATCACGCTGGACAATTGATTTCTTAGCCATTAGTTTGTCTCCTTATCTGTTTGGCTTTTTTCAAACGGCATTCCAAATTTAGTTAGCAAAGCCTTGGCATGAGCCGGACTTTGAGAATTTATTACAAATACTACCTGTAAGCCGTGCGACATAGTGGTTTCTTCAAAGGTTAATTCCGGGAAAACTGATTGATCCGGAATACCTAAGCTGTAATTACCAGATTTATCAAAAGCCCTGTTACTGACGCCGTGAAAATCCCGCAATCTAGGCATGACCAGATTGATTAAGCGATCTAGGAATTCATACATTCGCTCACCACGCAGTGTCACTTTAAGGCCAATTTTGTTACCTTCACGTAGTTTAAAGGCGGCGATTGATTGTTTGGCGATAGTTTCAATCGGCTGTTGGGCAGTAATTTTACGTAAGGTAGTGGACGCTGCTTCAAACGCTCGTTTATCATCTTTGGCCTTGCCAAGTCCAACATTCAAGACAATCTTTTCTAACTGCGGCACTTCGTAGATGTTCTTCAAACCCAGCTCTTTTAACAGTTCTTGGCGATACTGTTCAAAGTATAGTTGTTTTAAACGTACAGTGGTTGATTTTGTTGGAGTTTTGACTTCAGCCATTATTTAATCTCCTTGCCGGATGATTTGAAAATACGGGTCTTCTTGCCATCTTTGTCAACTTTGTAGCCAATTTTAGATGGTTTCTTGGAAGTCGTTTCAATAATAGATAGCTTACTAACCCAAATCGGTTTGGTTAGTTCAACTATAGCGCCTTGCGGATGTTCGCGGTTCGGTTTAACGTGACGCTTAACAATGTTAATACCTTCGACAGTAACTTTATTAAGCTCTGGGTGGGTAGTTGTGATCTTGCCAGTTTTACCCTTGTATTTGCCACTTCGAACAATTACGGTGTCGCCTTTTTTCAGCCGGATTTTATAAACTGTTGTCTTCATTACAGAACCTCCGGAGCTAAGCTTATAATTTTGGCGTAGCCCAATTCACGTAGCTCTCTTGGTACCGGGCCAAAAATACGGGTAGCCTTTGGTAGTTTGTCCTCACCAATTATTACTGCAGCATTGTCGTCAAACCGAATGGTGGAGCCATCCTTACGTCTAATCATATCTTGAGTCCTCACTACCACTGCCTGTACGACTGATTTACGTCGGACATTGCCAGTTGGACTAGCTTGTTTGACTGTGGCTGTAATAACATCGCCAACACGAGCATAGCGACGCCTAGTGCCGCCAAGTACACGTATGCACAAAATTTCTTTAGCACCTGAGTTATCAGCCACCACTAGTCTGGACTCTTGTTGGATCATTTAGAGTCTCCTTTGGCTTTTTTAATCGGTTTGTCAGCTTTAGTCTCAGTGGTTTTCTTTGGTTCCGACTTTTCAATAACCTTTTCTTCTAAAACTAATTCTGGCTCCTCGTGTTTGATGGCGGCCGTTTCAACAATTTGATCAAGGGTATAACGCTTACGAGTACTCAATGGTCGAGTTTCCGAAATAACAACTTTATCACCAATCTTGGCTTCATTCTTAGCATCATGGGCCATAAATTTACGGCTAAAGCTGTATTTCTTCTTGTAAATCGGATGTGTTTTATCGGCCTGAACTGTCACAACAATGGTTTTATCAGTCTTGTCTGAAGAAACGATACCGGTAATTGTCCGTGCCATTAGTTGTTCTCCTTAACTAATTGTTCGCTCAAAACTGTTAACATACGCGCTAGGTCTTTCCGCTTTGTTCGTAAAATACGTACATTTTGTGACTCACCCATATGTAATCGACGCCGTAATTCAGCAATTTCCTCACGCATTTTGGTGGTTTCGTTAGCCAGTTCAGCGGTACTAAGTTTGCGGATTTCAACAATTTTCATAGCTCATCCTTTACTAAAAACTTAGTCTTAACCGGCAACTTATGGGCAGCTAGGCGCATGGCTTCACGGGCGGTATCTTCGCTAACACCTTGCATTTCAAAAAGAATGGTGCCGGGGCGGACTTTGGCAACGAAAAATTCTGGATTGCCCTTGCCACTCCCCATTTTAACGTCTTGTGGTTTCTTGGTGACAGCTGTATGTGGAAAAATTCGAATCCAAATCTTACCACCACGTTTAATATAACGAGTCATGGCTTGACGAGCTGATTCGATTTGACGACTGGTAATACGATAGCCTTCAGTTGATTGCAGAGCGTATTGGCCAAAAGCAATATAATTACCACTACTAGCCACGCCATTAATCCGACCTTTGCGGATTTTCCGGTACTTGGTTCGACTAGGCATCAACATTTTAAACTACCTCCCCTTTGTAGATCCAAACTTTCACACCGATTAAACCCGATCCCGGGTACTGAGCAGCGGCTTTGTGAAAATCAATGTCAGCCCGAAGAGTGTGAAGTGGTACGCTTCCCTGAACTTCTTTTTCGCGACGCGACATTTCAGAGCCACCCAAACGACCTGCTAGTTCAATACGTACACCTTTGGCACCGGCCCGCATTGTAGCGGCAGCCGATTGCTTCATAGCACGTCGAAAGGCAATACGTCGCTCTAACTGATGGGCAATACTCTCGGCCACTAGCTTGGCGTATAATTCAGGCTTTTTAAGCTCTTCAATGTTAACTCGTGTTGGCACACCATAGATCTTTTCAATAGAATCTTTGAGTTCCTGAACGCCCGTGCCACCGCGACCAATTACAACGCCAGCTTTAGCTGTACTTATGGTTACTGACACTAGATTAGGCGAACGTTCAATATCAACCTTATTAATGGATGCACGCGTACCAGTCTTGTTTTCAATTAACTTACGAACCTTAAGGTCTTGAGTCAAGAATTTAGAATAATCACGCTTATTAGCGAACCATTTACTGCGCCATTCCTTATTAACTTGAAGACGCATGCTAATTGGGTTAACTTTTTGTCCCATTATTTAGTCTCCTTCTTAACAGGTGGCTTTTTAGCGACTCGTTTTTCACCGTCAACCACCACACGAATGTGGGAACTTCGTCGTTGGAACGGCAAAGCCCGTCCGCGGGCAGCTGGCCGATAACGTTTGAGCGAGCGGCCGCCAGTTACACTAATTTCGACAATTTGTAGACTCTCAGGTTTGTAACTATGGTTATGGTCAGCGTTAGCCTTAGCGCTCTCGATCGTCTTCTTTACAGCCATAGCAGAACGTCGTGGAGTATGTTCTAAAATTGTAATTGCATCTTTAACTGAACGACCTCGCACTAAAGCCGCTACGACGCTAACTTTACGAGGACTAATTCGAACGTTTTTGGCTACGGCTAAAACTGACATTAGGCGGTGCCTCCCTTGGCCATTTTACCGCCATGTCGACGGAATTTCCGGGTTGGTGAAAATTCACCTAACTTATGGCCGACCATGTTTTCGGTCACAAAAACTGGCACATGAACTTTGCCGTTATGAACAGCAATGGTCCGACCGACAAAATCAGGTGAAATCGTAGAGGCTCGAGCCCAGGTTTTTATGATGGTTCGATCTTCCGCACCTAAAGCTGCAACTTTCTTAGCTAATTTAGGGTCGATAAACGGGCCTTTCTTCAGCGATCTACTCATGACTTTAACTCCCTTACTTGGCTCATTGGCATATCAATTCCCAGACCGTACCAAACGCCCTGGCCTAGGTTTTTATGAATCTGGTCTTTATCTATTGCTTCGATAACTCGTCTTCCCACTTCTATATGGAGTTGGAATGGTGCGTTAGTATAGACAAGCGCGTCTTTCACAGCGTTACCAATCTGCTCACCTGCAGCCAATAAATCATGTCTGGCTCGATCTTCGTGTTTAGTCATTTCGTCTAAAGTTTTGCCTTCCATAATTATCTCCTCTTAGCCGTATGCCGGCTCCTGACAATAAACTTAGTGGAAATCTTGCGGCGACGGGTCTTATAGCCCAATGTCTTCTGACCCCACGGTGTTCGTGGTGCTTTGCCCATACCGTGTCTACCGCCGTCACCACCACCATGCGGGTGGTCAGCGGCGTTCATAACTACACCACGGACTGACGGACGGATGCCTTTTAGCCGGTTACGACCAGCCTTGCCGATCTTGATGTTCTGGTGTTGAACGTTGCCGATTACACCAATACTGGCACTACATTCGACACTAACCATTCGAACTTCACCGCTAGGCAAGCGAATTTGGGCATAATCACCCTCTTTAGCCATTAGTTGAGCACTGTTGCCCGCCGAGCGAACCAATTGAGCACCCTTGCCAGGAATAAGTTCAACAGCGTGAATCACGCTACCAACAGGAATATTCTTTAGTTTGAGTCGATTGCCGGGTTCAATAGCTGACTCTTCGCCGGATACAATTTTGTGGCCAACTTTCATGATACTAGTAGCCAAAATATAATGATATTGACCGGTATTATCCTTAATTCGAGCAATCCGAGCGCTACGGTTAGGGTCATATTCAATGGCTTCGACGGTGGCTGTTAAGTTTGGCTGTAAGTTGAAGTTAACCAAACGATAAAACTGACGAACTCCGCCGCCCTTGTGACGGGTAGTAATACGACCTTGATTATTGCGACCGCTAGTCTTTCGTTTAACGGTCACCAATGACTTCAAGGGTTTTTTGCTGGTAATGCGTGCAAAATCTTGCGTTGTCATGCCACGACGTCCAGGTGTCGTCGGATTATAGGTTTTAATGGCCATTACTTCTTACCTCGTTTGGTCTGAACTTTTGTTGGATCTTTGCTTTTCTTAGCATCGTCGGCTTCCTCGGCGGCAAAAATAGGCAAGCTGTCACCTTGCTTGAGTGTTACATAAGCAAATTTACGATTTACGCGGTGACCAGTTACTGAACGGCCAGTTTTACGAACTGAACGTTTAGTTTTACCTTTTTGATTAAGCATTTTAATGTTAGTCACTGTGACTTTAAACTGTTCAGCCACAGCTCGACTAACAGTTAACCGATTAGCTTCAGCAGGAACATGAAAAACGTAAACATTGGTACTTTGGCTCAAGCCGTAGGCTTTTTCGCTAATTCTTGGTCGTAGGGTCATAGTTTTACTCATGATTTAGCCTCGACTTTTGCCTTAGCTTGACCAAGCCATTCCGAGATAATACCTAAAGCCTTCTGACTGATTATAATCTGATCGGCGTTAAGGATATCATAAACGTTTAAATACTTCGCTTGGACGGCCTTGACGTTGCTTAGATTTCGAGTGGCTCTTTCGACTAGCTCATTTTTAACACTCACCACAATTAAAACATTACCTTTAGCCTCCAGCTTCTCAAGTAATTTTACGGTTGACTTAACTAACCCATCCTTGCTATCAAATGTCTCTATAACTTTAAGTTGGTCAGATTTGGCAGCTAAGCTTAGGGCTTGACGAAGGGCTTGACGTTTGGCTGACTGGTTAAGTTTATGTGAGAAATTTTCTTGACCAGTTGGCCCAAAGACAATACCACCGCCACGCCAAATTGGGTTTCGTGACGAGCCAAAACGAGCTCGGCCGGTACCTTTTTGGCGCCATGGCTTACGGCCACCACCCCGAATTAGCCCGCGGGTCTTTGTAACCGCCAAATTACTTCGACCATTGGCTAGATATGTAACATAAGCTGCTTTTAGTGAGTCGTGGTTTTTTATTGTTAAGTCAAAAATTGACTTATCTAATTTAATGCTAGCCGAGGCTTTATTGCCAGACTTAGTGTAAGTACTGACACTCATGACCCTATACCCCTAACAACTACAATACTTTTACGAGGACCTGGTACTGCTCCAGAAACACCAATGACATTTAGCTCTGGATCAACCAAAGCAATGGATAAATTCTTAATAGTCACTTGTTCATGACCCATCTGGCCGGCCATTTTCTTACCTTTTAGGATGTGTTGGGGATACATTGAACCAATTGAGCCGGGACGTCGATAACTACGACCACCGTGCGTTTTACGACCACGATGAAAATTATGCCGTTTAATTGTGCCGGCAAAACCCTTACCCTTACTAGTGCTCGTAACATCAACCTTGTCACCAACATTAAAAGTGTCGGCTCCTAAACTTTGGCCGACACTGATGTCTTCTGAGATGTCATTGACTCGAATTTCGCGCGCAATCTTTGGCATTATTTTGGCTTTCTTGAAATGACCGCTAAGCGCCTTGCCGAGATTTTTGGTCGTTTCACTGCCGAGTTGAATAGCTTGATAACCATCGTTATCGGTGGTTTTTATTTGAGTAACTACATTTGGGTTAACCGATAAAATAGTGACAGCTTGAACAGCACCGTTATCACTTATGGTGCTAGTCATGCCAACTTTTCGAGCAATTAAAGCCTTCACTATTAAAAATTTAACCCTTATTTAGACATAAAAAGCCTTGGTGCTTGCTAGTTTCTACCTCTGTTAATTGGTAGACTTGGCAATTCACCAAGTACAGATTATGTTTTTGATACCGTTACAGAGTAACACCTGAACGCTACATCTGTCAATGCGTTGATTATTCTACAACGCTTACTTTAAGACTCGTAAATATATGCCGACTTGTGACCAAAAGCCGATCAACATTGAGATAAGCAGTATCACATATTCTAATTTACGATCAATCTTAAATTTATCTCGACTGGCGATAATCAAACCAATAATTAAACCCACCGGAAGTGGCAATTGTTTAGTCGCGTCAACATTAACTAATCGGACCCATTGAAAACCAACTATCAAATATATGACCAATTTTAGAAAAAACGCCCCGTCGGCTTCTGTTTGGGTGTATTTACGCTTAACTGTTTTAGACATTAGTAACATTAAAGCACATGCTTAAATATTTGTGGGATTTTAAGGAGTCGTTAAGCACTCGATGTGCTCATCAATTAAACCGTTTACAATTTCTTTATCAATTGAACGCCATGGGTGTAAATCACCTAAGTTTCCATTAACACCATCTAGCGCTAAGACTTGCCCGTCGTGCTTATCACCGGGCGTTATGGCTACCCCAGTGAAAAGCGGCACGATAGTAGCACCAGGTTTTTCTTTAGTTTGACCTTCGGGTGTATAGCCATTTAAGTCATATGGTGTATCCCGTAAACAGCTGTTGGTTTTGGCGGCAATCTCATGTTCATCATGACGATCCAATTCACCAAGCCAACCAATAACACCTTTGCCATCATATTTTGGCCAACCGTCAGGCGGATTAATGTAGGTCATATTATATCTAGCAACAAAATTTGATTGTTGATAGTTATCATTAGCGTTAACTCTTATGGCTTCACGAGCTTGACGAGTGAATTCCGGCGTTGGTTTTGGCATATGGCCAAAAAAACCAGTATTTTGTTGAATCGGCACAGTAGCAACCAGAGCTGCAGCTAAGACCAAAGCTCCAATCCGGTGATTACGTACACGGTGTTTTTCAGGACTAAATTGGTCTTTAGCGATATCAAGCAGAGTCGGATCTTTTGCAATGACTCTAGTATCTGCGTCTTGATCATAGAGCATCGTTCCATTGCCTTCGGATTTAGTCATACTTTAATTTGAATTATAGACTTTGATTTTGGGTTTGGCTACATCTTGATTTCGGCATCACAACCAGCTGGCAGTGATAGATTCATAAGCGAATCAATGGTCTTGGTGGTTGGGTCAGTAATGTCAATTAAACGTTTGTGAACCCGCATTTCAAACTGTTCACGGCTTTTTTTGTAAACATGTGGACTTTTAATGACTGTGTAAACTGTTTTTTTAGTTGGTAGTGGAATTGGACCAGAAATCGTTGCGCCAGTACGAAGGGCAGTATCAATAATTTGCTTAGCCGACTGGTCAATTACCTTATGATCATATGCCTTTAGACGGATCCTAATCCGCTGCTTAACTGGTGCGTCAGCTTTTTTGGGTGCGTCTTTTTTGATTGTTACGTGAGCTTTGGCTGGCGATTCAACTGACTTTGTATCTTCAACTTTATCTGCAGCTTGTTTAGCTTCGGCCATAATTACTCCTTGTGGTGTAACATCTTTGCAACGTTATTGAGAACTTTACAACGACTTTTAGTCACCACGATTACTTTATAATTAGATTGTACAATAATAATGCTTAAAAGAAAAGAGCGCCTCATTATCGACGCTCTTTGGCTTCTCGGTAATCTAATAGATTACTTGTTTATCTTGGTAACGACACCAGCACCGACGGTTCGGCCACCTTCACGAATAGCGAAGCGTAGACCTTGTTCCATGGCGATTGGCGCTAGAAGCTTAACTTTGAAAGTAACGGTATCGCCTGGCATAACCATCTCTTTGTCAGCCGGAAGTTCGACTTCACCAGTTACATCAGTAGTTCGAAAGTAAAACTGGGGTTTGTAACCTTTGAAGAATGGGGTATGACGACCGCCTTCTTCTTTGGCCAGAATATAAACTTCAGCGTCAAATTCGGTGTGTGGAGTAATAGTACCTGGCTTGCATAGCACCTGACCGCGTTCAATGTCATCACGTTCAATACCGCGAAGCAGAACACCGACGTTGTCACCAGCTTGACCTTGGTCAAGATTTTTCTTGAACATTTCAACGCCAGTTACAACTGATTTTTTAGTTGGGCGAAGACCGACAATTTCTACTTCTTCGTTAACTTTAACGATACCTTGTTCAACACGGCCAGTGGCGACAGTACCACGACCCTTAATTGAGAAAACGTCTTCGATTGGCATTAAGAATGGTTTATCCAGCTCACGTTTGGGCTCTGGAACGTTTTCATCCATAGCTTTAACAAGTTCCATAATTGCATCTTCGTTAGCAGCATCGCCTTCGAGAGCTTTGGTAGCTGAACCTTTGATGATTGGCGCATTCTCGTCGTAACCGTTCTTAGCCAACAGCTCGCGAATGTCCATTTCAACAAGTTCAATCAGTTCAGGGTCAGCTAAATCCATCTTGTTTAGGAAAACTAAGATGTAAGGTACGCCAACCTGCTTAGCTAAAAGCACGTGCTCACGAGTTTGCGGTAACGGACCATCGTTCGCGGCAACTACTAAAATAGCACCATCAATCTGAGCGGCACCGGTAATCATGTTCTTAACATAGTCAGCGTGACCTGGCATATCAACGTGGGCATAGTGACGCTTTTCCGATTCATACTCCTGGTGAGAAGTAGCAATGGTAATACCGCGAGCTTTTTCCTCAGGTGCATTGTCAATTTCATCATATTTAACCGGCTTGTTTACGTCGCTGGGAAGCTTTTTAGCCAAAACAGCCGTAATCGCAGCCGTTAGGGTTGTCTTACCATGGTCAACATGGCCCATTGTACCGACGTTTACATGTGGCTTACTCCTGTCAAAATCTGCCATTTGTAGTTCTCCTAAAGTTAGTTATTTAATAAGTTTTCGCATAAATATAACAATACTCACACGAGTTACCGCATAATCTTATCTGAATCTAAGCGTTTTGTAAAGAGTTAGACGGCCCGTAATTTATCATATTGTTCAACTCGGTTTTTTTCGTCAACCAGCTCAACCGATAAATTGCCTTGGTTAGCTAAGTATCTTAAAGCTTTTTGGCCATAAGAAGCCCATTTCAAAGCTAATTCTGGATCTTCAAGTCTAGTATAACCAAGATCGTAATACTGCCAATTGTCATCATCTGAAATCGATTGGTCAGGGTGGACAATGGTGGTGGCGATAATAATATGGTCTTCGGTTAATAGCGAATGGGTTTGGTACTCACCACTACCAATTTGACGTTTTTGAATATCAAACAATACACCTCTAAAAAAATAACCTTCATCAGTATAATTTTCAATGTCTTGATCATCAGGTAATACAATTTTGGGCAAGGTTAATGGGTTTAGATTGTCAACGTAATTAGTTATTAAATCACGCGCTAGCTGGCCGAGTAGTAATTTGGTCTCGTCTGAGGCCTCTAAATACATCTCAAGCATAGCCTGCGGTTCAGTTGGCAAATCCTCCATTGTAAACTTTATTAAACTATAAAGTTGAAATTTCTACAAACGAGTTTTATTTAGCATTTTTGGCAATGATGGCTTCGGCGACGTTGTTTGGTACGTCAGCATAGTGGTCAAGTTCCATGCTAGAACTGGCCCGGCCTTGGGTCATACTGCGCAAGTTAGTTGTGTAGCCAAACATTTCGCCCAGGGGTACGAAAGCTGTAATTTCTTTAATGCCAGCCTGTAAATCTTCCATTGATTCAACACGACCACGCTTACTATTCAGGTCGCCAATCACATCACCCATGAAGTTTTCGGGCGTAACAACAACGACTTTCATAATTGGCTCGAGCAACACGGGGTTGGCCTTTTTGACACCTTCTTGAAGCGCCATCGAGCCAGCAATTTTGAAAGCCATCTCACTCGAGTCTACGTCGTGATAACTACCAAAGTACAGTTCGGCTTTTATATCAACAACTGGATAACCGGCCAAAACACCGTTGGCCATGGCTTCTTTAATACCTTCTTCAACCGGCTTAATGTACTCTTGCGGAACCACACCACCTTTAATCGAATTTATAAACTCAAAACCTTTGCCAGCCTCGTTTTGGCTAAGTCGTAACCAAACATCACCGTATTGACCACGACCACCAGATTGACGAATAAATTTACCTTGAACTTCTACGCCGTCCTTGCGAATGGTTTCGCGATAAGCTACTTGCGGCTGACCAACATTGGCTTCAACGGTAAACTCGCGCTTCATTCGGTCAACAATAATCTCCAGGTGCAGCTCGCCCATTCCGCTAATAATGGTTTGGGTTGTTTCATCGTCTACGCGGATTCTAAAAGTCGGATCTTCTTCAGCCAAACGTTGAAGTGCCAGGCTCATTTTCTCCTGGTCGGCTTTGGTTTTGGGCTCGATGGCAATGGAGACTGGTGGTTCAGGGAAGGTTATGCTTTCCAGAACAATTGGGTTATTTGGGTCACAAAGCGTATTGCCGGTAGTTGTACCCTTTAGCCCAACAACAGCCGCAATATCACCAGCGTCAACCTCGGTTACATCTTCGCGTTTGTCAGCTTGCATACGAACAATGCGGCCGACGCGTTCTTTTTCACCAGTTGAGCTATTCAATATGTAGCTGCCGGCGGTGACTTTACCAGAATAAACTCTGAAGAATGCCAACTTACCGACAAATGGATCGGTCGCAATCTTAAAGGCTAAGGCTGCAAAGGGTTCGCTAGAATCAGGCTTACGCTCGATTTCGTCGCCAGTTTTTGGGTGTGTCCCCCAAGTTGAACTGCGATCTAGCGGCGAAGGCAAGAAATCGTTAACGGCATCAAGCAGTTTTTCGACAATTACACCACGACCATCTCCACCGCTTACTGCAAAGAATTTACCAGTCAAGACAGCCGAGCGAATGGCTTGTTTAATGTCATCTTCAGATAAACCATCTTCGCCAACCTCAAAGTATTTCTCAAGCATCTTCTCGTCTTCAGCCACGGCGTTTTCAATCAGTAAACTTCGGTATTTCTTGACTTGATCGGTCATGTCTTCTGGAATTTCACTTTCAGTCAGTTCATGGTCGACAAATTCTTTGTAGGTGTAGGCCTTCATGGTAATAAGATCAACTACACCTTTAACGCTTTGTTCAAAACCAATTGGTAAGTGGATTGGGAAGGCTCGTTTGTTCAGGCGGTTGTGAATTGAGTCGAGTGACTTATAAAAATCACCACCAGTTTGGTTAATCTTGTTAATAAAGCAAATTCGAGGTACTTGGTACTTATCGGCTTGGCGCCAAACTGTTTCGGACTGCGATTCAACACCCATTTTGCCGTCGAAGACTACCACTGCGCCATCGAGTACACGCAATGAGCGCTCCACTTCAACTGTGAAGTCAATGTGACCAGGCGTATCGATAATGTTGATTTTGTGGTCTTTCCAATAACAAGTCACTGCAGCGCTGGTAATGGTAATGCCACGCTCTTTTTCCTGGGCCATCCAGTCAGTGGTGGTTTCGCCCTCATGAACAGCACCAATTTTGTGTTTTAACCCTGTTCGATAAAGGATACCTTCGGTCGTTGTAGTTTTACCGGCGTCAATATGAGCAATAATGCCAATGTTCCTAAACTGTTTTAAATCGTATTTCTTCTCTGCCATTTACTGTTCCTCAGCTGTTAATCTAGCTAATTCTTCTAACATACCTAAGTGTTCACCAGAATCGTTAACATCACGTCCAGCAGACCTAACTTCGTTTCTTGCCAATATTTGACTGATAAAACCCCCCGCTTCAAGCCGTCTTGCATAAGCTTCATCCAAACGATCTTCAGCCGCGTTCATTTGTGCACGCGCTGCTTCAAGATCTGGACTGATGAGACCTGCCTCGCCAACCATTAGAACCTTGCGAAGTGAGCAAAAGCTCGGTTAGCATCGGCCATTTTATGAACGTCTTCGCGTTTTTTAACAGCGTTGCCGGTGTTGTTATAGGCATCAACGAACTCTAAGGCCAATCGATCTTCCATGCTCATGCCCTTACGATCCCGAGCGGCCGAAACCAACCACATAAGTGTAAGGTGCTGCTGACGCTGACCTTTTACTTCAAATGGAATTTGATAGTTAGCGCCACCAACTCTACGCGAACGAGTTTCCAAATGAGGCTGAATGTTTTTAATTGCTTGGTCAAATACCTCAATCGGGTTCTTGACCTTAACTTTGTCGGCGGCTTTTTGCATACCGTTATAAACTAAGCGCTCGGCGATTTGTTTCTTGCCATTGAGCATCACACGATTAATCAAGCGTTGAACCATGACACTGTTATATAAGCGATCTGGCGGAATTTCTCGAACTAATGATTTAGTCTTATGTCTAGGCATTATTTACCTTTCTTGGCACCGTATTTAGAGCGACCACGTTTGCGGTTGGCTACTCCTTGAAGATCTAATGTGCCCCGTACGATGTGATAACGCACACCTGGTAAGTCTTTAACACGGCCGCCACGGATGGTTACTACGGCGTGCTCCTGGAGGTTGTGACCTTCACCACCAATATAAGCCCAGACTTCATAACCGTTAGTTAATCGAACACGAGCAACTTTACGAAGCGCTGAATTTGGCTTTTTTGGAGTCTTGGTCGTAACTTTAACGCAAACACCACGCTTGAATGGTGACGGTTTCTCGTAGTGCTTGGTCTTTAGGTTATTGACCACGCGCTGAAGCGCCGGTGACTTGCTTTTTGACGTCACTGGCTTACGCGGTTTACGCACTAACTGATTAATTGTCGGCATTTATTCTCCTTGATTTGTAATCTACTGCGGCGCGCGAATGCCGGCACGTGGCTCAGATTACTTAGTTGTTCTCTAAATTATAGCAGTTTTAAGCTTCAGCGGCAACTGCGTGTTCAGCTTCTTCGGCTTCCAGCTCTTCTTCGGTACGATAGCCGGTACCAACTGGAATGCGGCGACCAAGAATGACGTTTTCCTTCAGACCAAACAAATGATCGACTTTGCCACTAGTGGCAGCGGCAATTAGAACTCGAGTGGTGTCCTGGAAACTGGCGGCACTTAGGAATGAATCAGTCGATAAACTGGCTTTGGTAATGCCCAGTAGCAACTGGGTAAATTTGGCTGGTTGTTTGCCGTCGGCAGTTAGTTTTTCATTAGCTTCAACAACCGCTAATTTACTGACAATATCACCGGTGACAAATTCGCTATCACCTGATTCCTCAATTTGAACTCGACTAAACATCTGACGAACGATAATCTCAAGGTGTTTATCGGCAATGTTTTGACCCTGACTGGCAAAAATTCCCAAAATTTCGTTCATGATGTAACGTTGAGTTGCTTCAACGCCCTGTAAACGCATTAACTCGTGAAGGTTGATTGAACCATTCGTCAGCTTCTGACCGGCTACAACCGTGTCACCGTCATTCACAACCAAGTTTTTAAAGCCTGGGATCTCATAACGAGCGGCACTTTTACTGGTCGGTGAGATGGTAATCAGCTTTTTAGTAATGTGAACTTTGCCGGCTATAGGAGCGGTGATCGGATCTGCGCCTTCGTCATTTGCGGCCAGAACATCTCCAGCATTAACTTCACTATTGTTGGCAACTTGAGGTTTGCGGTTATCGAGTGGCAATTCGATCTTTTCATTTTCGTCAGCTGTAACCTGGACTACATAGTGATCGCCCTCTTCCCAAGCTTTTACAGCTCCGGAAATTTCAGATAGGTAGGCTTGGCCTTTTGGCGTACGCACCTCGAATAACTCTTCGACACGAGGCAGCCCGGTGGTAATGTCTTCTCCGACTACACCACCAGAGTGGAAGGTTCGAAGTGTTAACTGAGTACCAGGTTCACCAATACTTTGAGCAGCTATTACACCAACCGGATGGTGCGGTGCAACTAATTCGCCGGTTGCCGGATCGATACCATAAGATTTACGGCTAATGCCACGAACGCTACTACAGCTCAAGACACTCATGATTTTAACGCCATCCAGACTTCCGTCAGCATCAATCTTATCGGCAATTTCTTGAGTTATGAGATGGCCTTTTTTAGCTATGTCGCCGACTTTTTCGGCGGTAAACCGCCCAACTAAACGTGAGGCGTACGGTACGCCAATATCAGCTGAATCGCTGCGGTAAATTGCAAAACCGGGGTCAGCGTAATCCTCGTCAATGGTAAAGACATCTTGGCTAACATCGACTAAACGACGGGTTAGGTAGCCAGAGTCGGCTGTCTTTAGAGCAGTGTCGATCATACCTTTTCGAGCACCACGAGTAGCCGTAAAGTACTCAAGTGGAGTTAGGCCATACTTATAGTTTGAGCGAATTGGCAATTCAATCGCCCGGCCGGTAGCATCAGTGGTGACACCAAGCAACCCAACAGCGGTCATCACCTGGCCAATGTTACCTCGTGCCCCAGAGACTACCGCAATCGACATGGAACTGTCTTCTTCGGCAAATTGCTCACTTAAGGTCTGCTGTACGGTAGAAGTAGCATCAGTCCAGGTTTCGACGGTCAAGCGGTGTCGCTCGTCGTCTGTGATGAAACCCTGATCATATTGAGCACTAATGTCAGCAGCCTTGACTTCACCTTCTTTAAGGATTTCCTTAAGGCCTTTAATGTCATTGAAGTCTCCCATACCCATCGACAAGCCAGAAATCGTCGCATAAACAAAGCCAATGTCTTTGAGGTCGTCAGCAATTTCGGCAGTTTTGTCTTGACCGTATTGGCTATAGGCTAACGCCATAGCCGCACCAAGACGTTTTTTGGTCATGGCTTCATCAAGAAATGGAAAGTCTTCAGGAAAAATCTCGTTGAACAAAAATCGACCAAGTGTTGACTTATAAACTTGGCCTCGAAACGGTAAACTAACTCGGCTTTGAAGGCTGATAACCTTAGCGTCGTAAGCCATCAAGGCTTCAGCTAAACTCGAATAATTCCTGACTGTCTTGTCAATACCGGGTCGGTCATAAGTTAAGTAGTAACAGCCCAGTACGATATCTTGGTCAATATGTAGAATTGGCGATCCGTCGGCCGGTTTCAGCAAGTTGCGATTGCTGGCCATGATGTCTTGGGCTTCTTGTTGGGCATAATCTGACAATGGCAAGTGAACAGCCATTTGGTCACCATCAAAATCAGCGTTAAAACCCTTACAAACTAAGGGGTGTAGCTGTATGGCCTTACCTTCGATTAGTACCGGTTGAAATGCTTGAATACTCAAGCGGTGAAGACTGGGTGCCCGGTTCAGCAAAACGTATTTGCCCATAATGACTTCGTCCAAAGCGTCCCAAACTTCGACTTCGCCAGTCTCAATCATGCGGGTAGCGCTTCGAATGTTGTGAGCATGCTCGTTAATGATCAAATAACCAATGACAAACGGCTTGAACAATTCCAGCGCCATCATTTTAGGCAGGCCGCATTGGTAAATCTTTAGTTCTGGACCAGCCACGATGACCGAACGACCGGAGTAGTCAACCCGTTTGCCAAGTAGGTTTTGACGAAAACGACCTTGTTTACCTTTAAGCATATCACTCAGACTTTTGAGCCGGCGTCTTTGGCCAGTGGCGGCTACAGCTCGGCCGGAACGAGCGTTGTTATTGTCAATTAAAGCATCGACTGCCTCTTGAAGCATACGTTGTTCATTACGACGAATGACTTCCGGAGCATTGAGCTCAATTAACTTCTTTAATCGGTTGTTGCGATTAATCACTCGACGGTACAAATCATTCAAGTCGCTGGTTGCGAACCGGCCACCGGTTAGTTGAACCATTGGTCGGAGGTCTGGTGGGATAACTGGTAGGACAGTCATGCACATACTGTTCGGTTTAATGCCAGCCCGATCCATACTTTCAAGTAGTCGTAAGCGCTTCATGATTTTCTTTTTGCGCTGACCCTTGGCCTCTTCGGCTTCGGCACTTAACAGTTTAATTAGTTTGGTTAAGTCAATCTCATCAAGCAGTTCTTTAAGTGCTGCGCCACCCATACCAACTGTAACCAACGAACGAAGCTCATCAGGGAGATCACGGTATTCAGCTTCACTGATTAAACGTAGCTTCTCTAGACTTTCAATTTGAGTACGAAAAGTGTCGTATTCAGCAGTTAAGTCATCTGTTTCTTTAGTCTGAGCTTCGGCAATCGCCTTAACATCACCACCTTCATTGCTAGCTTCTTTTTCGTAGCGTAATTTAATGGCTTCTTTGGCGGCGGTAAATTCGGCCTCTTTATCTTGGGAAATCTTGACTAGCTTGTCAGACTCAACCGACTTGATAATGTAACTAGCAAAGTAAGCCACGCGCTCCAGGTTCTTTACTGTCATACCAAGCAATAAGCCGATAGCCGATGGTGTACCTCGCAAAAACCAGATGTGAGCAACAGGTGTCGCTAAGCTAATATGGCCCATGCGTTCACGTCTAACGATTGATTTAGTAACAATCTCGCCGTTTTTATCGACAGCTGCTTCACGAGAGCGAACACCCTTATACTTGGCATCGTGGGGATTGATATCTTTAACCGGTCCAAAAATCCGTTCACAAAACAAACCATCACGCTCAGGTTTTTGAGTTCGGTAATTAATTGTTTCGGGCTTTGTAACTTCGCCATGACTCCATTCCAAAATGTCCTCAGGGCTAGCCACAGCTAAACGTACTGCATCAAAATCAGCAATATTGGTTCCATATGAATAGCGTCGCATGTTAGGCCTCCTTGCTTTCGTCTTCAATACTTATTAGATTGACACCGTCCGTGCCATCAGTAGCTGGCAACTCGTCATCGAGCCCCATATTATCGAACTCGCCCATGACGGCATCTTCAGTGACATCGACATCTGAGGTTACTGGTGTCGGCACATCAACATCTGATTGATGAGCAGCTTCGTCCTTAATGTTTTCGGCTAAGACCGCTTCAGCATCGATTACCGCATTTGAGGTAATTAAGTCAACCTTTAGACCTAAGCCCTGTAGCTCTTTAACCAAAACGTTAAAGCTTTCAGGAACTTTCGGACCAACAATTTCAGTACCCTTAATGATTGATTCGTAAGCTTTACTACGACCATAGACATCATCAGATTTAATCGTCAGCATTTCTTGGAGAGTATGCGATGCGCCATACGCTTCCAAGGCCCAGACTTCCATTTCGCCAAAACGTTGGCCACCATTTTGCGCCTTACCGCCTAACGGCTGCTGGGTCACCATAGTGTAAGGCCCGGTCGATCGCGCATGAATCTTATCAGCAATCATGTGGTTAAGCTTGATCATATACATACTGCCGACGGTAGTGCGCTCCGTAAATGCATCGCCAGTCCGACCATCGAAGAGTTGCTGCTTACCGTCATCCGGCAAATTAGCTTCTCTAAGCAGTTGTTTGATTTTGGTTTCGTCAACACCATCAAATGAGGGGCTGGCGACTTTCATACCCAACGCTCGGGCGGCCATACCAAGATGAGTTTCGAATAACTGGCCAATGTTCATACGCGATGGTACACCAAGCGGGTTAAGCACAACTTCAACCGGCGTGCCATCTTCCATGAAGGGCATATCTTCTTCTGGTAAGATTCGGGCAATTACACCCTTGTTACCATGGCGACCACCCAACTTGTCACCGACCGCAATTTTGCGCATTTGAGCTACAAAGACTTGGATTTGCATGATCACGCCAGCTTTTAGTTCATGGCCATTAGCTCTCGAAAAGACCTTTACGCCAACAACTTTGCCATGCTTACCATTACTCATTCGCTGTGAGGTATCACGAACTTCCTTGGCTTTTTCGCCAAAGATTGCTCTTAGCAATCGTTCTTCGCTACTAAGTTCTTGCTCACCTTTAGGCGTAATCTTGCCGACCAGGATGTCGCCAGGATGGACTTCAGCGCCGATGCGGACAATACCTTCTTCGTCTAAGTGACGCAGGGCATCCTCACTAACGTTTGGAATATCACGAGTGACAATTTCCGGACCAAGCTTGGTTTCACGGACTTCAACCATAAAGTCAACAATATGAACACTGGTTAGGGTGTCGTCTTCGACTAATTTACGGGACACAATAATCGCATCTTCAAAGTTGTAGCCACTCCAAGGCATGAAGGCTATAATCAAATCTTTGCCCAGGGCAAGTTCACCATCGGCCACTGACATACCTTCAATAAGAGCGTCACCTTCTTTGACGGCTTGGCCACTGGTAACCACTACTTTTTGATTAATGCTAGTACCCTCGTTGCTCCTAACATAGTGTTGAGGTCGATAGGTTTTAGTATGACCTTTGTACTGGATCACTACCTCGTCAGCAGAAGCTTGTTTAACAGTACCGCGGCCTTCTGCCACAATTAATTGGCCGCTGTTACGGGCGGCTGTAGTTTCCAATCCGGTACCAACAATCGGCCCACTTGGCCTAACCAAAGGTACGGCTTGTCGTTGTTGGTTACTGCCCATAAGCGAGCGGTAAACGTAGTTCTTTTCGATAAATGGGATCAAGCCGGCGCTTGAACCAATGATTTGTTTGCGACTGGCGTCCATGTGTGTGACTTCGTCAGCATCAACTTCCCCGGACTTCAAATAACTACGAGCTGATACACGTGGATTAACAAAATGACGACTAGAATCAAACTCTTCGCTGGCGTTAACAATAACAGCTGACTCTTCTTCGGAAGCGTCAAGGTAGATCACTTTGTCGGTTACCTCGGCTTTAATCGGCCATGTCACTCTGGTCTTGACAGTCGCTAAACGCTTAGCTTGAACGGCTGTAATTTTCTGACCGGCCTTAACAATTGTTCGGCCTTTATCATCTTCCAAGTTAACACTGGCAATATGGCCTGGTGTATCTTTGGCGACCGCGGCATTTAGAACGACCCGATAGGGTGTTTCAATAAAACCATAGTCATTAATTCGAGCATAGCTGGCTAAGTTAAGAACCAATCCTATGTTAGCCCCTTCAGGTGTTTCGACAGCACAAATCCGGCCGTAGTGGGTAGCGTGGGCATCTCGAACCTCAAAACCAGCTCGTTCGCGACTTAAGCCACCTGGGCCCATCGAGCTCAGACGACGTTTGTGGGCAAGCTCACTTAATGGGTTAATCTGATCCATAAATTGGCTGAGCTGGGAACTGGCAAAGAATTCGCGAACAGCGGCAACCACTGGTCGGGCATTAATTAATTGAGCTGGGGTAACTGTTTCGATTTCACTCATGCTCATGCGATCTTTGGTATTACGTTCCATTCGCAATAACCCAATTCGGAATTGGCGTTGGACTAACTCGCCGACTAGTTTAACCCGACGGTTAGCTAGGCTATCGATATCATCGGCTGGCTCCTGGGTATTATTCAGGCGAATGATCTCAGCAATAATCGCAATCAGATCTTCGAGCCGCATAATACGGTTCTCGATTGTATTCGTTATATCCAGATTTAGACGTTTATTAATCTTGTAGCGTCCGACACGGCTAAAATCAAATCTTTTAAAGTTATAGAACATGTTTTCTAGTAAGCTACGGGCATTATCAACAGTGGCTAAGTCGCCAGGACGAAGTCGTCGATAAACCTCGATTAAAGCGTCGTTAGTGCCGCTAGTTGGATCTTTATCAAGTGTGGCTTGAACATAATTAAGTTGACCTTGATCAACATGAGCAAAACTGTCTTTGACTTGGTTTTCGGTCATACCGAGAGCCCGAAGTAAAGTGGTGACGGCAATTTTACGTTTACGGTCAATTTTGACAAAAATTGCGCCGTTGGCAGCTGTTTCAAACTCTAGCCATGCGCCTCGTCCGGGAATAACTTTTGCACCGTAAAGATTTCTAGCACCTTTAGCATCAGCCGTGAAGAACACCCCGGCCGAGCGAATTAATTGCGATACCACCACTCGTTCAGCTCCGTTAATTACAAAGGTGCCTCGCTCAGTCATCCATGGATAGTCACCCAAGTAAATTTCTTGCTGTTTAACCTCACCAGTAACTTTATTAGTTAGTTCAACAGTGGCTTTTAAGGGAGCGTCGAAGCTAACATTATTCTCACGCGCTTCGGCCTCGGTCATCTTGGGTGCCTCAAACCGGTAATCTTTAAAAGTCAGTGATAATTTGGTGCCAGTATAGTCGTCAATCGGACTAATCTCGGCTAGTAGCTCACCCAAGCCCTCATCAACAAACCATTGAAACGAACGGTTTTGATGATCAACTAAATTAGGTAAGTCTAAAATGTCTTTGGTTTTGTTAAAGAATTGACGCGTCTTCGGCGCGGTTGCTAGTTTGGTGGTTTTGGCCATAAGCGAATTTACTCCCATCCGATCAGAGCTAAAAATAAAGATTTAGCTGAAATTGCCTTAATTGATTCACGTGATTAATAATTGTTGTAATTTTTCGCGCGAAGACCACTACTTGGAGTTTTTGGTGCTCATTTGATGACAACATCAGCACTGTCCGTCGTATACTACTTCTTAAGTTATAGTTTGATAGATTAAAAAGCTAAAGTCAAGCCTTTTTTGGTAGCTGTTCGATGATCTTGTCAACTACGCCATATTTTTTGGCTTCATTAGCATCCAACCAATAATCGCGTTCCATGTCTTGTTCAATTTTTTTAACTGATTGATTAGTGTTTTTAGCCATAATTTCATTTAGACGACGTTTTAATCTTAGGCTTTCTTTAAGATCAATCTCCATGTCAGTAACCTTGCCTTTGGTGCCACTACTAGGCTGGTGAATCATCACTGTACCATTTGGTAAAATAACGCGTTTACCTTTGGTGCCACTGCTAAGCAGGAAAGCTGCGGCACTAGCTTGAATGCCAATACCAACCGTTTGAATATCACTTTTGACATACTTCATAGTGTCATAAATCGCTAGTGCATCATAAGCACTGCCGCCGGGACTGTTGATATAAATATAGATGTCTTTATTTGAGTCCTGGTTATCCAAGAAAAGTAGTTGAGCCACTACTAGATTAGCGGTGTGATGGTTAATGTCATCGCCGATAAAAATAATTCGATCGCGTAACAACCGTGAATAAATATCATAAGCGCGTTCAACTCGACCCTCGTTTTCAATTACTGTTGGCACTAAAATTTGAGATGTTACGTCATTCATAACAACTAGTATAAGCTGCTAATTAGCACTCGTCAAGTGTGAGTGCTAACTTTATTAGCTATTCAGTTCGACCAATCGTTTAATCGTCTTTTCGGTTATGATTCGTCCGGCTATTTCGCGTCTGGCACTGGCTTTATTAAGCTCAGCTTGCATTTGCTGGTCTTTATATTGGGACTTCAGTTCATCCATTCGGGCAATAAGCTCAACTTCGCTAACATCAATGTTTTCCTGTTCGGAAATTTCCGACAGAATTAGTCCGGCTTTAACTTGTTCAGTAGCCGCCGGTTCTAGGCGTTGGCGATTTTGCTCGTCACTAATTTTCTCCTGATCCAAATATTCTTGATAGGTTTGACCACGATAAACAATATCTCGCTTTAATTCCTCAAGGGTTTTATCGACCTGTTCATCAACTAAAACCTGTGGTACTTTGACTTGGCTCTTATCAGCAACAGCTTTTATAAGCGCGCTTTCGAAATCATTTTGAACAGCTGTTTGCCGCTCAAGGACTAGTTGTTGTTTAATATTAGTTGTTAATTCTTTCAAGTTTTTAAACGGACCGGCCTTAACTGCCAATTTATCATCGACTTTAGGTAAGCTAAGCTCCTGCACTTGATTAACCTTCACCTCAAACTCGACCGTTTGGTTAGCTAGCGACTTAACTCCGTAATCTTTTGGAAACTTAAGCTTAAAAGTCTTGTTTCCGCCGGTTGTTAGACCAATCAAATTATCCTCAAATCCAGGAATAAACGACTTACTGCCAAGTATTAGTGTATAGGCTTTGGCAGCGGCTCCGCTGATTGGCTCACCTTTAGCGTCTGTACCAGTAAAATCAATCGACAGTTCATCGCCATTTTTAGCCGGACGTTTAACCTCAGATTTATCAGCCAAACGGCTGCGCAATGACTCTAAAACATCTTCGACATCTTTATCACTAACTGTAACTTTGGCTTTTATAACTTTAAGTTTTTTGTAATCTGGTAGTACAATTTCGCCGATAACTGATAACTTGGCTTCGAATTCTAGAGTGGTGAATGGTACAAACTTTTTAATAATAATCTCGGGTTGTTCAATAGGTCTGAGCTTAGCTTGATCAATGGCCTGTCGGTAAAAACTATTAACTGCTTCCTCTAAGAACTCACTCTGAAGCTCATTGGCGTCAATTTGCCGCTCGATCAGCGACAAAGGCGCTTTACCGCTTCGAAAACCCGGCACTTTAATTCGGTTTATAAAATGACCGACCACGTGGTCCTTAAGTGTCATTAGCTCGTCCGGTTCGCCACTAATTGTTAAAGCGACTTTGGTATCGGATAGCAGCTTATTTACTAATTTCATAGCTTGTTACTCTAACAGATGATAGCAGTTTTACCAACCTAGGACGACAAGACCGGTATTAATAAAGTCAGACCAATAATGAAATAAGCTAGCTCCAACAACCAGCCCCATGGCAATTCAGCCCACTGAACCCATGATAAAAAACGTGAGATAGGCCCAATTGATTTAGTTTGTCTACGGAGTTCGGCTATCCAATACGGCAGCCATAGTAAATCCGGGCTGGCCGCCAAGACGCCGCAAATTAGCATTAGCTGCCAATTACTTGGCCGTACGATCAATACCACCAATAGAACGGTCAGTGCTATTAATGAGTCGGCACCTAAAATGGCCAAGTATTGGTGGCTACGACGACTAATCTTAGTATTACCAAAGTGCGGCAGAGCGTCTAAAGCAATATGCGAAGCTAAGGCTAGCGGAATGGCCAACATCGGCCGTGGCCAAGTCGCGGCAACTAAAGCACCGGCGATGGTATGGTTGGTGGCGGTCATGACTTGCGAAAATCTTTGACAATACTAACGACACGTTGCAAACTATGTTTTTCTTCGCTATTGGAAGCCAGATTTCTTAATACGAATTGTTCACTGTCAAGCTCTTTGTTGCCAATAAATAAAGCGTATCTAATGTTTTTCTTAACGGCGGTTTTGAGCTGTTTCTCGGTTTTTTGGCTAACACTACCCATAACTACATTAACTCCCATTTCTCGGAGTTCGGCGATTACTTTTTGCGCCGGCTTATAAACGTCGCCGATTAAAATCGCAAAAATATCAGCTTCAACATTTAGCACCGGCATTAATTCGTGTAACTCTAGGAAGTTGGCTAGCGTCACATCACCCATGCCAAAACCAACAGTTGGCACTGGCTCAACGTCAAACTGAGCAATCAGACCATCGTAACGACCACCGCCAAACATGGATCGGTTATTGTCAGGATGGTTATCGAATACTTCGAAGACAATATCGTTATAATAGTCAAAACCCCTCATTAGCGATGGATCAAATTCGATATTGGTGACGCCAATATCGGTCAATAATTTAATTAACTGTTTTAATTCCTCGACTGAGCCAACTGATTGCAAAGCTGTGGGTAGCTCATCAAGCGAAGTCAATTTCAAAAAATCAAGTAGTTGTTGTGGTGAACTTTTGTCTCGTTGGGCTGGGTTAAATAAGCCTTCAACTTGCCCAGCAAATTCAGCGTAATCCATTTTATGCAGTTTATCGATCAAATGGATTAAGGTTGATGCTTGAACTTGATCAAGCCCTAAAATATCTTTAATTAATTTATCGATCAATTTGCGGCTGTTAAGTTTAATCGTGTAACTACTGCGCTTAGCACCAAATGCTTGCATGATGGCGTCAGCCACTTCAATAACTTCGACTTCAGCTTGGATGTCGGCAACTCCAAACACATCTATATTTAATTGCCAAAATTCTCGCAGCCGTCCACGTTGGGGTCGCTCGTAACGCCAAAAGTTAGGGATTGAATACCACCTTAGTGGATACACTAATTGCTGGCGTTTAGCGGCGACCATCCGAGTGACAGACGGTGTCATCTCTGGACGAATAGTCACACTACGGCCACCGCGATCGATAAATGTATACGTTTGTTCATCGACAATTTCATCGCTGGTTTTAGATACAAACAGTTCAGTTAACTCCAAAATTGGGGCATCATATTCTTCGTATCCATAACTCTCCGCAACACGACGCATCACACTGAAGATATACTTTTGTAAGCGTTTATCTTCCGGGTAAAAATCGCGCGCACCCTTATATGGTTGAGTTGATAGAGCCATGCTTAATACCGATTATAACCTATATCGTTTTTAGTATTTAAATCAATGCCCTAGAGTATTTCTTCTTGCTTCTGGTCCATAAAACTCATCCATTGACGAATCAGTTTAAGAACTGTCTTCAAAGGCAGCTCAATCATAATATCCAGTATGTTGCCAATAATGTTAATCTTGGCGTATCTTCCAGATAACCACTGACCGACAATAATAAAAGGTAAGTAAAAATAATCTCTAATCGAGGCTAATAAACCGCTCGATCGACGCGTACCAAACTCAACCTCCCTGATTCGACCACCCAATCTGAAGCCTAAAAAGCTAGCTGTTGATAAAAACGTAAAGAAAATGATAACTTGCGGTACCGTAAAGTGAAGCAATCTAAGTACATAAACTACAATCGCAAAGGGAATTAATATAACAATTGTATGAATCCAACCGGCTATAGCACTTGGTGAAGTCGACTTTTTCATAAGTAACAAAGGCGGTTGGTCATCGGTATAAAGGGCGGTGTCGATATAACTTTCTAGCGTGGCAACATTATCGTGGTCAGGTAGACGGAGACCTAGTTTTAAACTGGCCATATAAAGTGGCGGTGTGGCTAAATTTATAAACAGCGGCAAAACACCTATGGCACCACTAGTTAATAAATCATATGGTATTTCAATACCCAGACCAATAATTGTCTTAGTGATTAAGATAAAAATTATACTTTTAATAATTCCGCGGTCAACGCGCTGCCTAACTTGTGAGAACTCAATTTCAATTTGACGCTTATATAGAGACAGAAATTGTTTTCGGTTAGCTAGTACGTCAACAAAATCTGGATAGTCATCAGCCAGACTGTTTAAAATCCGAAATGGTGCACCATTTTTAAGTATTAATCGGCGTAGTCGCCCGGTTAACTTTAAACTATAGAGTTCGTTAACCTTTTGGTTGAACAAAATAAAGCCTTTTATGTCTTTTTGATCCTGATGATAAACTCGAACCAAATCATGCCGGATAACCGCAGTATCCGACTTGAACAATGCTAAGTGAATGGCCACATATAAGGCAATCTCAAATTGTTCAGCCTCAGTTTGATTAAAGACTAGTTGGTCTTTGGGTAACAATTTTAAAAAGTGTTGGTGAGCGACATATAGCACTACCGAATGGTAGCTGTGCGGGTTAAGCAGGCTCTCAATTTCGATCGACAAAATCGACAGTATCCAGTCTTGAGCCTGATCTTTATGAACTCTGGCCCGGCGTAAGCTATTGTAGGTCTTTAGATAATCATCAACTAGCTCATTAATTTGGCCGGCAATTTTCTGGCCGAAATCGGCATCTTTTAAATAACCGGCTTGGACTAATTCGATAATCAAGTCCTCGCCCAGGTCCGATAAGTCGAGTTGGCTAAGATACATCCGGCGTTTTAAAAAACGTCTAATCGCTCGTTGCAATAACAGATGATCTTCAGCATATTCAGCAGCGTTTCGGAGTTGTTCGTAGGCTAATGAAATTGTTTTGCCTGTTTTGGGCACTACTATTTTTTTGCCAACCGTCGCGTTTTTCTTTAGCGATAGGTCGTTTTGACGAGCATAAATTAACTGTTGATGTAATAAATCAAATAGCATCGTTCTAATAATGACTTTGTCTTAGTTGGAGGTCAAATCGTTCGCTGATACTTGGCCATGGTGCGCGAGAAAGGACTTGAACCTTCACGCCTTGCGGCACTAGCTCCTAAGGCTAGCGTGTCTACCAATTCCACCACTCGCGCTTGCCTGCCTATTCTAACCTGTTCGCTGATAAAAAACTAGCTTGGCATCGCCATATGATTTAACGCTAATCAGATGAAATAACGACTCATCCAACTCAGCGTCAGCTAAAGGTGGCAATGATATAACAATGACACTAGGAATTTTAGTATGACTAGCTAGCTTTCGAAGCTGATCACGACGAATGTCATTATACGGTGGATCCATAACCACAATGTCAAACTTGTGGTTCGGATGTCGCTGTGACCAACTTTTAACTGTCAGACGATTAGCCGTCACTTGTGATTCTAGGTTTAGGGCCTTAATGTTTCTACCTATGGCCTTAAAGGCTTCCCCATCTTGTTCAATCGCAACGGCGCTTTTAGCACCCCGACTAATGGCTTCGAAGCTAATTGCCCCGCTCCCCGCATAGGCATCTAGTAAAGTTAAGCCATTTATGTCACCTAAGCTGTTAAACAAAGCACCTCGTATTTTATCACTCATTGGGTGTGTTCGATGACCGTGCGGACTATCGAATTGGCGACCACCTAATTTGCCGCCAATCACTCTCATTTAACTAAGCCCGCTTCAATGAGGGCTGAGTACCAAGCTAACGTAACCATTTGCACCATGGCCGGACCAAGTCGATGCCGGACTTGGTAAGCTAGTTTCGGCGTCCAGCCTTTTTTGTAATAAAGTCCGTACATATCAAGCACCGCAATTTCACGGGCGGTATGCTTAAACCGCTCGATCAAACCAATGTCTTCTAACTCCTTTAAGTCTTCCTTATTTGGCATTACGTCACCAAAGCCTAGTGGGGCAATTATGGTAGCTACGCCCATTTCGAACAATCCATGGGTAGT
Source organism: Saccharimonadales bacterium (SeqCode) (assembly GCA_035480035.1). Lineage (GTDB taxonomy): Bacteria > Patescibacteriota > Saccharimonadia > Saccharimonadales > OMJO01 > DATIID01. The sequence continues at coordinate 253,753 of DATIID010000001.1, forward strand.
AAACAAGCCTTTAGGCCCCCACATTTTCCAATTATTGCGAACTTTTTGGCTGGTCGTCACACCTGGCATGACAATCTTTTCTTTAATTGAATTGCGACTCTCCAGACCCTCGCCACCACGCAGTTCAAGTAGTTTTTTTTCGTATGGATAGTGGTGGGCTGGCGTCAAACCGTCAACAATGGCATGAGCCAGCCAGGCAGCTTCAAAGGCGACTCGCTCATTGTTATGGGCTTTTAATTCTTGAACCAGCTTTTGATAATGGCCATTAATCAGCTCAATCAGCTGTGAATCATTCTCATCGAACGGGCTGAAGTAATGCCAAGGCTCATCTTTAGCCGGACTCTTTCGTTTAATCGCATCTGGACCATTCCTGCCCTCAAACTGCAAAATTGCCTTGGTTTTTGGAAATACTGAATTATCTTTTAATAATTTAGCAAGGTGGTTACGGGCCACTCGGTCAATCTTTTGATGACCACCCATGAGACGACCGGACATTTTAGTTAAGGTTGTGCCGCTATACATAATAAAAATTTTTAGTTCAAACTGGTAACTGCTCGGAGCGATAAAATCCGCGCGGATAGATGTTTGTATTTTACCAGATTTTCACCCTTATCGATGAACATTTGTGCCGCACTACGAGCCGCCGAAATCAATTTAACATCGGTTAGCTTGGCCACCCGTAGATCCAGGACACCATGCTGAATTGTGCCATAGATCGCACCTGGCCCACGAATTTCTAGATCTAATTCAGCCAATTTAAATCCATCATTGCTTTGTTCAATAGCCTTGAGACGTCGACTGGGCGATTGGCTGTCACCAAGCATCAAGTAGCAGTAGCCCTGTTGATGGCTACGACCAACCCGACCGCGCAATTGATGAATTTGGGCCAAGCCAAACCGTTCGGCGTTTTCAATTAACATGACCGATGCGTTGGGCACATCAACCCCAACTTCAATAACTGTTGTGGTCACCAACATATCAATTTGACCAGCCGAAAACTGGCTCATAACTTTGTCTTTTAAGTCATTTTTTAATTTACCGTGCAGTAAGCCTAGTCTGTATGATTTAAATGGGCCAGTCGATAATTGCTGATAGAGGTGTTCGGCCGATTCGACCGCCAGACTAGTTGACTCAGTAATAATTGGGCAAACTACAAAAACTTGTCGCCCGCTGTCAAGTTCTTGCTTAATGGTTTGGTAGAGTTGAGGCCGCGAATTTGGCGAGTAAAGTTTGGTGATAATTGGCTGACGACCGGCTGGTTTAGTGGAGATAACCGAGATATCTAATTCGCCATAAAGCGTCAGCGCAAGGCTGCGCGGAATTGGTGTAGCCGTTAAACTAAGAATGTGAGGCATATGGCCGGCTTTAGCCTGAAGTTTTTTACGTTGTTCGACGCCAAAACGATGTTGTTCATCAATAATAATTAAACCCAGCCGATGGATGTCGACCTTTTGGCTGGTTAAAGCGTGAGTGCCGACTATAAACTGAGTACGACCAGCTTTGATATCTTGTTGGATTTTGGTTTTTTGGTTCGGCTTTAGACTACCAACCAGTAGACCGACTCGGTCAGCTAATCCCAAAGGTTTTAATAGTTGTTGGATAGTTTCGGCATGTTGTCGAGCCAACAACTCAGTCGGCGCCATAAAAGCAACTTGAAAATCTTGTTTAATAGCCATCACTGCGGCCATCGTAGCCACCACAGTTTTACCAGAGCCAACGTCACCTTCAACTAATCGGTTCATCGGCTGGTCACGACCAATATCTTGATAAATTTGCCAGATAACTTGACGTTGGTTATCGGTCAATTGAAACGGTAGGTGTTTAATAAAGTCTTTGGCCAGATTTAAGTCAAATTTAATATTTAGAGCATGCTCGCCAGTTAATTCCATTTTGTTTAGTAAAGCGGCTAGAGTTAATTCAAAAACCTCTTCAAAGCCCAGCCGACGCCTAGCTTCATCAAGCATTTGCTGATCACCTGGAAAGTGTATTGCTATAATCGCCTCGGCTCGGCTGATTAGTTTTTGGCTTGTGATTAGCCAGCTCGGTAGTGTTTCGGGCAGACTTTTAATAATTGGTGCAATTTGTCTAATTAATTTACGTACTTGAAATGAACGTAGGCCCTTTGTTTCTCGATAAATTGGCACGATTCGAGCAGTATTAACCGGGAAGGCACTGACTAGTTCCATTGACGGATTCATGATAGCCAACCGCTGTCGACTAAGCTCAAAATCACCCGATATATAATAATTGGCATCTAATTTAATGGCTTTGGCACGATATGGTTGATTAAACCAAACCAAGCGAACACTGGCCGATTGATCACTGGCTACTGCCTCAGTTATATGCAGACCGCGTCGGACGTAACGGCCTCGGGCTTGTTTGATTTTAGCTTGAATCGTTACATGGCCAGGCTTAATTTGTTTAATCGATTCCACTTTCGAATAGTCGTCATAACGACGCGGATAAAAATTAATTAAGTCATCGACAGTATTAACACCAATTACGTCATACTTTTTGGCTAAAACACTACCGACACCTTTAAGCTCATCTACTGGATTACTTAACTTCATGGCCTAAGTATAAAGGACTAGGCTTTTTTGATAAGGAAGAAGATGCTAGGGCCAAAGTAGGTTTTGGCCAGTAGTGGCTGGAGGCCAGTTTCAATAACTAGCATTAATTGTTTGTGCATCACTTTTTTGAGCGCCGGGCTCCTTAAGTTTGACACCGATAAGACCTTTTCAACCTTTAGGCCGGCATGAGCTAACTGATTAATGACAGTTTTAGGATTGTGATTAACAAAAGCAATCTCTTCATTTCGGCGATTAGCTTTGGAACGAATATCAACTGGTAACTCCGGTAATTTTTGGCCGCGAATAAAATGCTTGAAACGATTTTGGGCGTGAGCATAATTAGCCACTTCTAAAATTAAGTAACCATCTTTATTCAAAACTCGGGCCAATTCCTTAAACTCAGCACTAGGGTCAGGTAAGTGGTGCATTACGCGCACCATGGTAATCAAATCTACCGAATTATCAGCGAACTTTAAATCGTCGGCCTGCATTAGTTGACGATCAATCTTGGGATGATCCTTTAAAAAGTCAGCCGCAATATCAAGTTGCTGCTGTGACGGTTCAGCTAAGATAACCTTGTCGGCAAATTTTTCAAGCAAAATACATAGCCGGCCGTAGCCACCACCGATATCTGCGGCTAACTTAAAGTGCTTACCACCGAGTAGACGTTTGATAGCAATCGCTTCGGATTCGTTCTCGTAATCACGACCGTCCCAATAATGCAGATAATTGTGGTTTAGATCATTATATTGGTCAGCTTTTTTATGGGCTTTAGTCATGAAGTTTAAGTCTAATTACAGCTGTGTTTTTGAGAGTCTTGCCCCTTCTTAGAAGTATAAACCCATTGTTAACATCCGATTGCTCAAAACGCTCTTTTGTAGTCTGTTTTCCGTTAATATAAACGCCACCGGACCCTAAAAGTTTACGAGCTTCGCTTTTAGAATTTGCTAAGCCCGAATCTATTAATGCTGAGGCAATGTCTCCATCACTTATATAAATATCAGGTGGCAGTGTCGTTGTAGTTGTTGATGTAATAGTTTGTGCGCGAGATCTTGCTTTTTCTGCTTCGTCCTCTCCATGGACAATCTTAGTCACTTCGTAAGCTAAAGTTTTTTGAGCCCATCTACTGGGTTTGTCTTTTTCAAAATCAGTCATAACTTTGGCGATATGCAGTTGGTCAAGTTCGGTGTAAATCTTGAGATATTCGCCCACACTATCATCATCAACATTAACCCAGAACTGATAAAAATCATGAGGTGAAGTCATGGATGGATCGAGCCAGATCGCGCCAGCTTCACTTTTGCCAAATTTTTGGCCGGTTGCATTATCTATAACCAAGTTCATTGTCATGGCATCAACTTCTTTACCCCGAACTTTGCGAATTAGCTCCACACCGGACAAGCAATTACCCCACTGGTCCGAACCGCCTAACTGAAGAGTTGTACCGTAATTATCAAATAGGTGAAGATAATCATAGCCCTGCAAAATGGTGTAGCTAAATTCGGCGTAACTAATGCCACTGCCTCCCAGACCTAGACGTGTTGTAATGTAATCCCGTTGGATTAGTGGCGTCATCGAAAAATGCTTACCAACATCCCGCAAAAACGGCAGAACTTTTAGATCTTTAGTCCAATCCAGGTTATTTACTAACGTAAATTTATGCTCATTAAAAACTTGTTTAAGCTGGTCCTCAGCAGCAGCGACATTTTGGGCAATAGCAGCTTCGCTTTGTAATTGCCGTTCTTCATATTTGCCACCTGGATCACCTATTAAGCTAGTTGAACCGCCAGCCAAGATAATTGCCTGATAACCATGTCGCATAAACACTTTGTCAAACATCATGGCCGCCAAGTTACCAATAGTTTGGGAATTAGCTGAGGCGTCATAGCCGTGATAAAAAGTCCGTTTGGCCTTATCAAGTTGTTTTAAGTCTTTGAGCGTAGTCTGATTAACAAAGCCGCGCCAAGTTAATTCTTCAGATAGTGTCATGCTAATCCAAAGTATACCTTTGTCATTGCCTACCAGGCAAATTTGCTATAATGGGTCTACATGAATATTGCTGGGCTTTCAAGTAGTGGGGACATAATTAAGCTATGAGTTTATCCAAGCCAAAAGGCCGTAAACCGAAGGGTAATACTTACGTCACCCGCAGCGGTCAGACTATTAAACTCAATCGTAATTTAATTGAAAGATTTAAGGCCAGTAAAGAATCTCGTTCGATTGAACGGGCTAAACGCTTAGCCGGATTACCTAAATCACGCTTCAAACGACTACTCTATCACCTTCAACCCAGCCGAATGTACCACTATTGGTTCAGCCGTGAGGGAGCCGTTATGGCCCTTAAAATTACTGGCATTGGCATTGTGGCTTGTTTTGTTTTACTGGTTGGTGCGTTTGCTTATTTCAGAAAGGATCTGCCCAACATTGCTGATATCTCGGGCAAGAATATTGGTGGCAGCGTCCGTTATTATGACCGCAGTGGCAAAGTTTTACTCTGGGAAGACGTTAACGGCGTTAAGCGAATTCCGGTTAAAAATGATGACATCTCCCCATATATTAAGGATGCTACGGTATCTGTCGAAGATAAAGACTTCTTTCACCACGGTGGATTTGATATTCGAGGCATCATTCGCGCGGCACTTAATAACTTGCTCGGCCACGGTTATACCCAAGGTGGTTCGACAATCACCCAGCAACTTGTCCGTCTTACTAATACCAAGGTTGGTTATCAACAAACTATCACCCGTAAGATTAAAGAACTCATTTTAGCAGTTGAGTTGGAGCGGGAATATTCTAAAAAAGACATCTTGGTTGGCTATCTTAATACCGCGCCGTATGGTGGTATTGAATACGGCGTCGAAGCCGCAGCTCGTGACTACTTCCATAAATCAGCTAAAGACCTAACGCTTGATGAGGCAGCCATGTTAGCGGCTATTCCAAAAGCCCCTTGCTACTATTCTTTTTACTGTACTGATGGTTTTGATAAACAAGCCTTGGTCGGGCGACAACATTATATTTTGGACTTGATGGCTCAACAACATATGATTACTGACAAGCAGCGTGATGCCGCTAAGAAAGTTGATACGGTGGCGACCATCAAGCCACGGCCTGCCCAGTATGAAGGCATCCGGGCGCCCTGGTTTGTGTTAGCCGCTCGTAACGAGTTGGAAAATCGTTACGCCGAAAATGCTAACCGCAGCGGCTGGAATATTGTCACAACTCTTGATTTAGGACTTCAGAAAAAAGCCGAAGATACCGTGGCCGCCAACATCCCAAGTTTAACCACTAAAACCCGTGGCGCGGCTGATGAAGAAGCGATTGTTATGGAGGACGTACCAACCGGACAAATTGTCGCCTTAGTTGGTGGAACGGATTTTACTAACCCCGATCATGGACAAAACAATTATGCAGCCCAAATATTAATTCCGCCGGGATCGAGTTTTAAGCCTTACGACTACACGACTTTAATTAACAACAATAAAAACATTGGCGCTGGCTCGGTACTTTATGATAGAGAGGGCCCACTGCCAGGTTATCCGTGTACCACTCATTTTATTAATTCCAGAAATGTTGGGAACTGTTTGAGAGACTATGATGGTTATCAACCCGGGCCTCTGACCTTACGTTATGCACTGGGTGGCTCACGTAATATTCCGGCCGTAAAAGCCATGCTTAGTGCCGTACCAAACGACACGAGTCCGGGTCGAGTTGATTCAATTAATAAGACAATCTCTACTGCCAGTGCAATGATGGACAATCCTTATAACTCCAGTACTTATAATTGTTATGCCGATGAACAATTGAAGACTAAGTCACAATGCTATGGTGCTTCAGCCATTGGTGATGGTGCTTTTTTGCACCTTGATGATCATGTTAATGGGCTAGCTACTTTGGGACGTTTAGGTCAAGCTATTCCTAAAACCTACATTTTGAAAATTCAGGACTCAGGCAATAAGACCTTATTCGAATACAAGCAACCCAAAGGTAAGCAAGTCATCCAACCCGACACCGCCTACATCGTTGACGATATGGCCAGCGACCCGCGAGCTAGTTACCTACCTGGTCATTGTACTGACTCCAACTGTAGCGCGTTACCCAGTTTCGGTTATAAGTTCCACCGCTTTAACGGCTGGAAATTTGCAATCAAGACTGGCACGACTAACAATGGTTTTGACGGTTTAATGACAAGCTGGTCGACTAAATATGCCGTTGTATCCTGGGTCGGTAATCATTTTCGTAATCTAGATCTGAACCGCTATGGCTACTCAATGGAGTACCTGACTGAACCACTAACCAGACCAATGATGGAAGCCGGCCACACTGGGTTGCAAGCTCAAAATTGGGCTCAACCAGCTGACGTTAAATCTATGCCAGCTTTCGTAGTACGTAACCATGTTCACTACGGTGATATTGAACCTAGCCCAAGTAACGATTTGTTCCCATCTTGGTACAATGCTCCGAGTCGCTCCAGTAGCTCGCAGACCATTGATATAGTGTCGAATAAAATCGCGACTGACTGTACGCCTCAACTGGCTCGCAAGACTGATAGTAACGCCAACTCCAACATTTATTCGGTTGACGTCTTCGTCGGTGGCGGCAACAGTAATAGTGGCACCAGCGCCAAAGATGATGTCCACAGTTGTGATGACATTAAACCGTCGATTAGTATTGTCAGCGCACCGCAAAGTTGTAACGGCAGTTGTACGATTGTGGTATCGGTAAATGCCGGCACTCATCCTTTATCCAGTGACACTTATAAAGGTACGGTTAATATAATCATTGATGGCCAGACTATCCAATCATTTGAAGTCGATGACTCAGGTACAACATCATTAACTTTTAATTATAACGGTGGTGGCACCAAGGATGTTTCCACTCAAGTCATTGATAGTGTACTCTATGATTCAACCTCAGATTCGGCTAGTATTGATTTTTCATCTGGCGGCGGCGGTACTTTAACCTTCAATACTGCTCATGCCGCCGGCGGACACACTAACTTTAATTGGTCGGGTGGCACACCAACTTATACAGTTTATTTAGGTGCGGTATCGCCAGCTAACCAATTACTTAATTGTACCGATGTCAACACGTCCAACTGCCAAACACCCGCTGCACTGCCTAACGGTACGACTGTGATTGTTCAAGACAGCGATGGCAATACTGACAGCCGACAAGTTAACTAGATTTATTTTTCAAGAAACTTATTTAGGGCACTCCGGACGTCTTTCATGCCAACATATTTAGCTGGCGTTTTGGTGCCCTTAGTAACCGGCCCAATAGCTCCATCAAAACCAAGTTTCTTAGCTTCGGCCAGTCGTTTATCGATAAATGGTACGTCGCGAATTTCACCCGACAAGCCAACCTCACCAAAAACTACGGCATTGGTCTTTAACTGCAACCCCCTGGTGGCTGAGGCAATCGCCATGCAAATGGCGAGATCAGCGGCTGGCTCGGTTAAAACAATGCCACCAACGATATTAATATAGATATCCATGTCGGACAGATTAAGACTGGTACGGCGCTCGAGCATAGCGACCAACAAGTTTAAACGATTCAAACTTAGGCCGCCAGATGCCCGCTTAGGATAACCATAATTAGTTTTATTAACCAAAGCTTGAACTTCAACCAAGACCGGGCGGGTACCTTCCATGGTAGCTAGAACAACTGAACCATCACTAATTTGACGCTCTGCTAACAATGCCGCCGACGGGTTAGTAACTGGCTGAAGACCCTTATCAGTCATTTCAAAAATACCAGCTTCATTGGTTGAGCCATACCGATTTTTAACGGCCCGAAGTACTTTGAAACCACCATAGCGATCGCCTTCCAGTTGTAACACCACGTCAACTACATGTTCCAAAACTTTTGGACCAGCAATCGAGCCTTCTTTAGTAACATGGCCGACTAAAATCAAAGCACAACCGGATTGTTTGGCGGCAACAGTTAAAAGTGTGGTGCTGTTTGTGATTTGGCTGACGCTACCTGGTGCTGAAGCAATTGCTGAACACGTAATGGTTTGGATAGAATCAACAATAACTAATTTGTAATCATTTTGGCTAATCGTTAAAGCAATGTCATCAGCCGAGGTGCTAGTTGCTAATTGGAGGTTTTTACCGATCGTACCGAGACGTTCAGCTCGAAGGCCAATCTGATGGGCTGACTCTTCACCGCTAATATACAAGACCGGATATTTTTTGGCTAAGATATAAGCTAACTGAAGGAGTAATGTGCTTTTACCAATGCCGGGTTGACCGGCAATTAAGTTAACACTGCCGGCCACTATGCCACCCCCAAAAACGATATCAAATTCACCTAAACCCGAAACTAACCTAGCCTGGTCTTTAGCTAGCGAAGCGGTAACCGTTTGGGTTTTTAAGGCTTGGCCCGTACGATTACTGCCAGAACTGCCAACGTTTAATTTTTCTTCTAAAGTATTCCACTCACCACAACTAAAACAACGACCACTCCAGGTTGAACTGACTGCCCCACAATTTGAGCAAACATATTGAACTGTATCCCGTTTGGCCATATATGTTATTGTAGCCTATTTAATTCGACAAACTGTAAATTTTATTGCCCCTGAACCGTATCTGGCCGACTGTCTATGGCCTTTATTAGCTGGTTTTCCTCAAGTGCCAAGTTATTACGCTCTCGAACTAGTACATTATACTGATCAATCAAAGCTCTAACGGCGGCCACATCATGATTGTATTTAGTAACAAGATCGTTAAATGGACCGACCGCAGCGTTATAAGCCTGATAATTCTTATCATTTAGTAATCGTTGCATCTGCTGGCGCTGAGAGTTTAGGTTATTAAGTTGCTGACTAAGTGAGTTTTCAAGTTGATCAATGTTCTTTTTAAGTGTATTTATCTGGAAATCATAATCTTTAACGGCTTTTTGTCGCTCAGTAAAAGCCTGTTCATACTGCTGGGAATATTTAACTATCTTGGCTCGGTCATCAAAGTAACGTTTATAATAGTTTTCTAACTCCGGCGGTAAATTAGAGACTTCAGTACCCAAAATGGAGTGCAGTTCGTTGGTTGTGTCAGCGCCAGCTTTTTTATAATCGGCAATCGTGTCACGAATTCGCTGATCGGTAACGCTTGTATAAGCTTTCAAAATTAAACCATCAACGTGACTTTTATCGGCTGGGCTAAGCCGATCGTAGGCAGCATGTAGCATTTCATGAGCAGCAGTAACTTGCAAAACCCCATTGAGACGCGAATCAGCCACGTTATAAATGTAGATACCTCGTCTGTTAACATAACAGCCCAGTACAATTGTTTGCTCATTTTGAGTACAACTATCACTAAACTGATCTTTGTTCTCAATCAACGGATGATAAACATAGAATAAATGACGTGCACGACTATTCATTGTCGTATCGGTCGCTAGTTCGGTAACTTGAACCGATGGCTGATAGTTATATAGACGCAACCAATCAAATATGGCTTGGTGTTGCCACCAACCTACTGCCAGCAATAGCCATAACAACACAACAATAAATAACGACCAACGGCGACCTGATGTCTTCATGCTTAATTAGTATACCAACCTGGCTCAAGCTTTAGCCGACTGCAAATGTTCGCTGACAATTGAATAATCCAGCTCGCCATTTTTGATACTAACTTGAATAATGTCGCCGGCTTTGTATTTATCATCTAGTAAACCAGTTGCAACTTGATCTTCTAGTGTCTCAGTAATCAAACGCCTAAGTGGTCGAACCCCGTTTTTGGCGTCATAACCATTATCCAGTAAGTACTGTTTGGCGGTCATTGATAAGTTAATTCCAATGCCTTTTTTAACAATCCTTTGTCTTAATTCGTCAATTTGTAGATCCAAGATTTTTAGAACATCTTTTTTGGTCAAGGCTCGAAAAACAATTATTTTATCAATGCGATTAAGTAGTTCCGGTCGCATCATTTTCTTAACTTCATCCATAACCTTATCACGGTTACTGTTGTGGAGGGCATCAAGATCTTTTAGATCACTGGTACGATTAGCTTGAAAACCAAAATTGGCTTCTTTCTGAAGTTTTTCAGCCCCCAAGTTGCTGGTCATAATAACTATAGTGTTACTAAAATCAATCTTACGGCCTTTGGCGTCAGTTAGGACACCATCTTCCAAGATCTGAAGCAACATATTAAAAACTTCCGGGTGGGCCTTTTCAATTTCATCAAACAACACCAGACTGTAGGGTTGTCGTCGGATTTTATCGGTTAACTGGCCGCCGTCATCATAACCAACGTAACCGGCCGGAGCACCGACTAGACGTGAAACAGTATGATGTTCACCGAATTCGCTCATATCAATCTTAACCAGAGTATCTTCGCTACCGAAGAATTCCCTGGCTAACACACGGGCTAATTCGGTTTTACCCACGCCAGTAGGTCCCATAAAGATGAACGAGCCAATTGGCCGTTTGCTGTTACCAATACCAACGCGGTTGCGTCGAACTGCTTTCGAAACAGCCGAGACTGCTTCTTGTTGGCCAATGACATAACGGGCTAGATTCTTCTCTAGATTAAGTAAATATTTAGCTTCTGAACGGATTACTTTAGTAACGGGCACGCCGGTCATTCTAGCCACTACCTCAGCTACGTCATCACTGGTCATGGTAAGGCTATTAGCGCCTTTGCCGCTCGCTGATAGCTTTTTCAATTCGTCCTGAATTTGGCTAGCGCGTTGCTTGTATTTAGCGGCTTGCTCATAATCTTCGGCTTCACCGGCTTCGTCTTTACGGACATTGACTAGTTTAAGTTCTTTTTGAAGCTTGCGAACTTCCGGTGAGGTTTTGCCTTTATCAACTCTTAGATAGGCAGCAGTTTCATCCATTAAATCAATGGCTTTGTCGGGCATAAAACGATCATTTACATAGCGCTTGGCCAAAGCTACAGTATCTTCAATCACTTCATCACTAATCTTAACGTTATGAAACTGTTCGTAGTGCTTACGCAAGCCCTTTAAGATGGCATTTGACTCGCTGACAGTGGCTTCAGGAACTTGGATAGGTTGGAATCGTCTCTCCAAGGCAGCATCTTTTTCGATGTGTTTAGTGTATTCAGCGGTTGTTGTCGCGCCAATCATCTGGATTTTTCCACGAGCTAAGGCAGGTTTAAGGATATTTCCGGCATCCATGGCGCCTTCAGCCGCACCAGCACCGACTATCAAGTGAAGCTCATCAATAAAAATAATAGACTTGTTGTTACCTTCGAGTTCAGCCATGACCTTTTTCAGTCGTTCTTCAAATTCACCTCGATACTTAGTTCCGGCAATCATGCCAGCTAGATCAAGCATAATTATACGTTTATCTATCAAGCTATCCGGCACATCGTCGTTAACAATCCTCTGAGCTAAACCTTCAACAATAGCCGTTTTACCAACCCCGGGCTCACCAATTAATACCGGATTATTTTTAGTTCGCCGATTCAAGATTGTAATGACGCGACGGATTTGTGGTTCGCGACCAACCACCGGGTCAAGTTTGCCGTCTTTGGCCATTTGAGTTAAATCAGTACCGAAAAAATCAAGCGCGGTTTTGCGCTGTTTGCCCCTACGCCGTGATGTCCCAATATCGCTGTCACTCTCTTCATATTGTGAGCGATTTAAAAACTGCTCCAACTCATTCATCATCGAGTCAACATTGACGTTCATGTTCAGCAGTAGTTTAGTGGCTTGTGAATTTTTCTGCATTAAAATGCTGTACAGTATGTGCTCCGTACCACACATATCTTGATTGTATTCCTGAGCTGTTTCATAAGCGTGTCGTAAAGTGTGTTTAGCGGTTTCGCTAAGCCCTTTAGCACCAAGGTTCATAACCAACGTTTTAGGAGTCAAATTTAGGGCCAAACGTGCTCGGTCGAGTGTTACACCGGCGCTTTCCAGAACTTTGGCACCCATACTACTTTCTTGAGCCAGAACACCTAAGAGTAAATGCTCGGTGCCAACGTAGGCGCTGCCAAATTTTTGAGCAATTGCACCAGCGTGCTTTAAACTCAATTTGGCATTGTCTGTCAAATGATCTAAAAATTCTTGGAAGTCTGCGCTATTTGGAAGCATAAGTTTATTATCCCACTCTTTCTGGCGTTTTAATACGCTACCTCCATAATAATCCAGCTGGCACTCACAAGTCAAGAGTGCTAATTTAACAAATGCCTCACCTTAGAAGTCATCAATATAGCTCTGATTGATCGATTAGCTCGATTACCAAGAGCTATTTATCCTTTTCGATGCCGTGTTCCTCAATCGCTTCGAGAAGGCTGGATTCGAGTTGTTCCTTTTTCTTAAGTTTTGGTGCTGGTTTGGTTTCTTCAGCCGGGGCTTCAACTTGGCTCTTCTCAGAAGTAATATCTAAGTCGTAGCCAGTTAACTTACTAGCTAAACGAACATTTTGGCCACTTTTGCCAATAGCAATGCTAAGCTGATCTTCAGGTACTACTACCTGGGCTTTCTTATTAGCTTCGTCAATGTTAACGGCTGTGACCTTTGTTGGGCTTAAAGCATTAATAATGTATTGGGTGGTGTTATCGTCCCAGACGACAATATCAATTTTTTCCTGTTCACCAACTTCACTCATAACCGCATTAACGCGTGTGCCGTGGCCGCCAACAAAAGTACCAACCGGGTCAACACCTGGGACTGTACTATGAACGGCAATTTTACTACGAACACCGGCTTCGCGGGCAATGTCCTTAATTTCGACAGCGCCATTCTCCATTTCTGGTACTTCAGCCTTAAACAACCATTCAATGAATTCTTTGCTGCCCCGCGATACCACAAGTTGCGGACCACGAAAACCACGTTCTACATCTTTTAAGTAAACTTTGAGCCTTTGACCAGGATAGTAGCGCTCACTTTGAATCTGCTCGCTCATTGGCATAATACCTTGGGCTTTGCCGAGATCAACCCTAACCAAACGGCCTTCTACACGGGCCACGATGCCATTAATCACCGTACCAATTTTGTCCTCATATTCGGTCATAATGATTTCACGCTCGGCTTCACGCAGACGTTGTAAGATCACCTGTTTAGCCGTCTGAGCCGCAACTCGACCAAAGTTTTCAATGGCTTCATGGACTTCAAGCATGTCACCGATTTTGGCGTTCTTTTTCATAACTTGGGCATTAGCTAAACTAATCTCAAAGTGCTCATCACCAACGGTTTCGACCACCTCTTTAGTTACATAAGCGTCAACGTCGCCACTGTTTAGGTTAATATTAACCCTAACTTCTTGCTCGCGGTCGCCATAATCACGGCGGTAAGCCGCGGCTAACGCCTGCTCCACCACTTCCTGAACTGTCTCTTCAGGTAAATTCTTTTCTTCGGCAATGGTTTTGACGGCCAAAGCTAATTGTTTGACATCGAGTTCCATGGGTTTCCTCTTTTCTAGTAAAAAATCCGACCTGCTGGCCGGATCAATACCATTAATATTAGCGCTTTAATCCTGAAATGTCAAACCACACCTTCGTGATAGAATGATTGACATGGCAAAGGGCGTCCCCCGGTTAATTAAACAATTTAAGCCAAACCATTACATTTTGGATTTGACTCTCGATAAAGCCAATCAAAAGTTTAGTGGCAGTGTAATTATTGCTGGGCATAAAGTTGGACGACCATCCAACCGTCTGACTTTTCATCAAAGCCATTTAAAAATTACGGCCTGTCAGATAACACATCACGACAAATCGGGTGATCAAATCATCAAGATTGATAGAATTAATCATCATAAAAAATTTGATGAAGTACGACTACACTCTAATAAACCCTTCTACGGTGGCCAATACATAATTCGACTTGATTTTATTGGCAAAATTACTCGCTCCATGAACGGGCTTTATCCATGCTTTTACGAAGACGACGGCACCAAAAAAGAATTGCTTGGCACCCAGTTTGAAAGCCACCATGCCCGCGAAGTTTTCCCATGTATTGATGAGCCCGAGGCGAAATCGACATTTGATTTAACCTTAAATAGCCCAGCTGACGAACTGGCGATTTCTAATATGCCGATCAAAAATCAACAAACCACTCAAAGTGGTTTAATAACCGAGTTTGAGCAGACCCCGCACATGTCAACTTATTTATTAGCCTTTGTTGTTGGCGAACTTAGTTACAAAGAAGCTAAGACTAAGCAAGGCGTGGTGGTGCGAACTTATGCCACCAAACATAACATCGAATTTACCGAGTTTGCACTCGAGATCGCGGTCAAAATGTTGGACTTTTATAACGACTATTTTGGGATTAACTACCCATTGCCAAAGTGTGATTTAGCCGCTTTGCCTGATTTCGCGGCCGGCGCTATGGAAAATTGGGGGCTTATAACCTTTCGCGAACATGCTCTATTGGTTGATCCGGCCAATACCAGCGTCGGCAGTAAACAATACGTCGCCATGGTGGTGGCTCACGAACTAGCTCATCAGTGGTTTGGCAACTTAGTGACTATGCGGTGGTGGACCGATTTATGGCTTAATGAAGGATTCGCAAGTTGGATTGAGTACTTGGCGGTTGACCATCTTTTCCCGGAGTGGCAGATGTGGACTCAGTTTATGGTCGAAGAGCAACAACCTGCTCTTAAAATGGATGCTCTTGAACACACCCATCCAATTGTTATGGATATCAATGACCCAAACGAAATCCGCTCAATTTTTGATGCAATTAGCTATAACAAGGGTAGTAGTGTTATCCAAATGCTACATGAATACTTGGGCAAAGACGTATTTCGTGACGGCCTAAGACATTATCTACAAACCCACAAGTATAACAATACTAATACAATTGATTTGTGGTCAGCTTTGGAAACCATTTCCGGTAAGCCAGTTAAGCAATTTATGAATAGCTGGACGGATCGAGCCGGTTATCCAATTATTAAAGCCAACATCAGTGAGCAGACCATCACATTAAGCCAAGAACGGTTTTATTCCAACCCCACTCACAGCGACGAAGCATCGGAAACCTGGCCAATCCCATTATTATCCGGGCATAGTCAAGTGCCAGAACAATTAGATAAAACCCATTTTGACTTTGAAATAAAAGACAGCGGCAATCTTAAATTTAATCAAGGTAGTAGTGGTTTTTATCGAGTCGTATATAACGCCACACACCTTAATCGGCTTGGCGAGCTAATCCATCGGGGTAAGATTGGGCCAGTTGATCGATTGGGTATTTTAAGCGATAGTTTTGAAGCCGCCAAGGCCGGCTACATTGCGACCATTGATGCCTTAGCACTATTAGAAAAGTTTGAGCATGAGGATAATTCGGCGGTTTGGGAAGTGATGGCCGCCAATCTTGGTGGCATCCGTATGGTCATGGACAATGATAAGCTTCGTGAAGCAATGAAGCCCTACACCCGCCAACTTGTCGAAACCCAATTGAGCCGGTTGGGCTGGCAAACTAAATCTGATGAGTCACATTTTGATCGTCTACTGCGTCCAACTATCCTTGGTTTGGCTTCTGTCAGTGATGAAACTAAAGTGGTCGAACGGGCTTTGAAATTATTTAAGACCATGCATCAGCCAGAAGATATTTCGGCCGACCTGCGCCAAACCCCAAGCCGAAGTCAATTTAGAAGCGGTACTATTGATCCAGATCTTCGCGGCGTGGTCTATGGTACGGTTGCTAGAATTGGTGATAAAACTGATTTTAATAAGTTACTCGATATGCATAATGCTACCCAATCAGCAGAAGAACGTTTAAACCTAACGGCCGCCTTAACCGGCTTTAAACAACCAGCACTAATTAAGCAGGCCCTGGATTTAATAAAAACCGACACTGTTCGTTTGCAAGATATTACTTATTGGGTAGCCTATAGCTTCATGAATCGACATGCTAAATTATCAACCTGGGATTGGATGGTCGAAAATTGGGATTGGTTAAAACAAAATATGGGCTCTGATATGTCATTTTACCGCTTTCCAATTTATTCAGCACGATCGTTCAGCGACCTGACTTTCCTTAAAACTTATAAACAGTTTTTTGCTAAACATAACCAACCAGGTATGGATCGTTCAATTAATCAAGGTATTGAGATCATTGAATGGCAGGCAGCTTGGAAAGAGCGCGATCTTAAGCTGATTAAAGCTTACTTCAAGGTTAAATAACCTCGATGAAGTTAATTGAATCAAAGTCCTGGCCACTAATTTCAATAGCCGATAGCACGTATTCGCCAGCCCAGTGGTGATGATTAACCCATAGTTCAGCCGAGTAGTTCATTTTGGCTTGCTTTTTAGTAGTTATGTAATCGAGGCCAAGGCCCTGACGATTGCCAGAGCGATATTTGACTTCAATGAAATGTATGGTCTGGTTTTTCTGAGCAATAATATCAATCTCACAATAGCGAGTTTTCCAATTTAGATCCAAGATCTGATAGCCAAGTTTTTTGAGATAGTCTGCCGCATATTTTTCGGCGTTGTGGCCGGCTGTATAATTAGTCATAGGTCAGGGCTTTTATCGGTTTATAGCTCAGCCGGTGGATAACACACGGTCCGAATTGCTTCAGTCGTTCCAAGTGTAGCTGCGTGCCATAGCCAACGTGTTGATCAAAGCCGTAATTCGGAAAAAGTTTGGCTTGATCATACATATGTTGATCGCGTAAAACTTTGGCGTAAATGCTGGCAGCACTGACAATCGGATGAAAGACGTCTGCATCAACAACCGCCTCAACATTTATATATTCACGTGGACAATAATTAATATGGCCATCAATAATAATCTTTGAGTCAGGCTGAGCTTGGAGTTTGGCCAAAGCCCGTTTAACGCCTAATCTCATCGCCAGAGTGAGGCCTCTTTCATCAACCTCCGTCGAACTAACCCAACCTTCACCGATTTGACAAGTCGTCTTGATTTGATCAAATAACCTCGTCCGCTGATTTCGACTGAGTAATTTAGAATCTTTTAAACCAACGGGTAGATTCAATCTAGCTTGGGCGGCTACAATTAACAGTGGACCAGCCCAACTACCACGTCCTACCTCATCAATACCAATGACCCTAATCATCTAAGATCATCTTATCAGAAATTAATAATTAACTATTC
The DNA here is from genome assembly GCA_035480035.1 of Saccharimonadales bacterium (SeqCode). GTDB lineage: Bacteria > Patescibacteriota > Saccharimonadia > Saccharimonadales > OMJO01 > DATIID01. The sequence continues at coordinate 271,353 of DATIID010000001.1, forward strand.
TTCTTCAGCTGCATCTTTAGTAGTATCGCGGGCTTTAAGCGCCGCTTCAACTTTAGCATCAGCTTTGGCTTGGGTTTCGGCTTCTTTGGCGGCCTTAGCTTCGGCTTCTTTGGCGACTTGTTCATGCAGTTTTTCTTCTTCAGCTTCAGCATGTTCATCATGAATTTCATTAACAGCCGCTACATCAAAACCAATGCCGGTTAAACGTGCAGATTTGCCGGTCAGTTTACGCATGTAGGTCAAATAGTTACGACGAACCTTACTGCGCTTGGTAACTTCAACCTTCAGAATCAGTGGGCTATGGAGTAAAAAGCTTTTCTCAACTCCGACACCGCTAGCTACCCGTCGAACGGTAATCCGACTCGAGGGGCTATTCTTTTTATCGGTTCGAATAACTAAACCTTGAAAAATCTGAACCCGCTCTTTGTTGCCTTCACGGATCTTTTGGTGGACTTTAACCACATCGCCAGAGCGCACATCAACCACTTGGCGTTTCTTATACTTTTCTTCAATTTGTTGAATTACCGAAGGCATAACCGATAAACTCTACCTGATTTAATTTCTTTCGTCAATTATACCATATCTGTTGTAAGAATGAAACACTCTGTAGCGGTCAAACCATTTACAATAAAACTATGCAAGATTTTGCTAGTAAGGCCTTAACCGACCATCAAAAGTTACGTGGCAAGTTAGCAATTAAGTTAAAAGACAATCTCGATACCCAAGACAAATTGAGTACTTATTACACGCCCGGTGTGGCCGCCGTGTCGAGTTATGTCGCCGAACATCCGCTCGAAGCCCGAGATTACACATGGATAAATAATAGCGTAGCTGTTGTCAGTGACGGTTCAGCCGTTTTGGGTTTAGGTAATATCGGCCCACTTGGTGCCTTACCTGTCATGGAAGGCAAAGCGATGTTATTTAAGCATTTTGCTGACATTGACGCCGTCCCAATTGTGCTTAATGTTCATACTGCTAATGAAATCGTAGCTACCGTTAAAGCGATCGCGCCTGGCTTTGGCGGGATTAATCTAGAAGACATTGCTGCGCCACTCTGTTTTGAAGTTGAAGACCGACTTAAGGCCGAGCTAGATATCCCAGTTATGCACGACGACCAACACGGTACGGCTGTCGTAGTGCTCGCCGGTCTAATAAATGCTGCTAAAGTCACAAAGCGTAAATTAAGTAATGCTCGAGTGGTAATTGTTGGCTCCGGGGCCGCCGGTACAGCTGTAACTAAACTACTCTATCAATATGCCCAACCTAAAATTATTGCTGTTGATTCGCGGGGCATTATAAATCATGAGCGTAAAGACTTGAACGAAGATAAGACCAGGCTGCTTGATTATTTATATGATGCTAAAACCGGCTCTCTTGAGGATGCCATGACTGGTGCCGACATTTTTATTGGTGTATCCAGGGCTAATTTAGTCACTGGCGCCATGGTTGAGTCCATGGCTAAAAAGCCGGTCATTTTTGCGATGGCCAATCCAATACCAGAAATCATGCCAGATGCCGCCAAAATAGCCGGCGCGGCTATAGTCGCGACTGGTCGAAGCGATTTTCCAAATCAAGTTAATAATTCCTTGGCGTTTCCGGGCATTTTTCGTGGAGCGCTCGATAACCATATCACTCACATTACCGACGAGCACAAAATTGCCGCCGCTGAAGCTATTGCTGGACTCGTTAGACAGCCGACAGCCGACAAGATTATTCCAAGTGTGCTCGAAAAGCGCCTGGTCCCGACTGTCGCTAAAGTAATTACTTAAGCAATATTTTTATTGCTGGAGTTTAGTAAATCGTTTCTTTCTTTTTCTGTTAGGCCGGCCCATATGCCAAACCCGTCCGATGCCTCAAAGCATTGACGCGCAACAATACAGCCAGCGCAGATCCGTTTAGCTTTGGCTTCGCGGGCGACCTTGTCGTCATGCAGTTCAGTCCGACCATTTTCCGGACCATAAAATACTTCAGTTAGTTCTTGATTAAAACACGAACCATCTTTTATCCAGCTCCTGTCAGTTGTCGGTCTCATAGCGTACCTTAAATATATAACTTCTGCTCAGATTTCACTAGCCAACCACGCGGAAGACTTCGTCGAGCGTGGTTAAGCCTTGGCAGGCCTTAAGAATTCCATCCTGCATAATGGTACTCATACCACTTTTGATAGCTGCAGCTTCAATGTCTTGAGTCGACAATATAGTATTAGCTTGCTCGAGCAACTTGCGAATTTCGCCGGTCATTAAAAACTGCTCCCGGACGGCCATTTGACCACTAAAACCAAACGGGTTGTCCTCGGACTTACCGGGCACATAGAATTGTGTGCTGTTAAGGTCAGGCCTCTCCATGCCTTCAGGTAAAGTGTCAATTACTGATTGAACTCTTTTTATAGTGGCTTCCTCGGGTTGATAAGTTTGCTTTGTTTTATCATCCAAGCGCCGGACTAAACGCTGGGCCATAACCAAGCGAATGGCTGAAACAAATAGCGGGTTAGTGCCAATCACGTCCATCATTCTAGTCAAGGCGGCAGAGGCCGATGAGGCGTGAAAAGTTGACAACACCAAGTGTCCAGTTAAAGAAGCCTGAAGTGCAGTGCGAGCTGTGTCAGTATCACGGATCTCACCAACCATAATAATATCCGGATCAAGCCGGAGTACGGCTCGAAGTTCTTCGGCAAAACTAATCTTGGTGGTATTAAGACCAGTTACCGACACTTGAGTGATGCCTGGGAATTGATACTCAACCGGATCTTCAATTGTAATAATTTTGCGGTTTTCGTTATTTAAGGTGTTGAGCATTGAGTAAAGAGTGGTCGTTTTCCCAGATCCGGTTGGTCCGACAATCAGCACCAGACCACTAGGTTTAGTAATAATATCGTCGACCACAGCGCGTTCCCTTACCGACAAACCAAGTTTATCGAGGTTGTACATAGTTTGGTCGAGATTGAATAAACGCATAACGATATCCATGCCGTTAATGCTGGGCACGGTTTCTAAACGTAAATTAATATCAACCTCTGAACCATCAAGCATCTTTACTTTGGTTGACATGTGACCCTGTTGAGGTTGTGTTGCGTAAGTTGATATATTGCCGCCACTGGCAATGGCTGAGATCACAATGTGATATTTAGCTGGTGTTATTTTGGCGATTGGGTGCAAAACCCCGTCAATTCGAAAACGAATCCGAACATGATCGCGCTGACATTCCATGTGAATATCAGAAGCATTCAAACGGTGAGCTTGTTCAACCAAATAGGCTAAAACGTCGTCAGCCTTAACTTGCTCTAAGGTTGCAGATACTGTCTTAAGTAAATCCGGACTGTCAGTTTGAGATAATGCAATATCCTGATAAACCACCTCTTTGGGTGGATCATATAGCTTCATGTATTCGCGGTAACCAGTGTCCGAAATTAATGCGAAGCTAACACGCTGATCTTGAAAACGCTGACGTAGCGACATAAGTGTCTGTTGGGACGTAGTGTTAGTAATCCCAAAGTTAATGTTATGTTCATCAGCGGTGATTGGTATGATGCGTAAATCGTATAACTCACGCACCGACAGGAGTTGTTTATACAGTTGTTTGTTGGGAACTGTTGACGTATCAACATAATCTAGGCCAAGTATTTCGGCCCGTCTTTGAGTCGACCTCTCCTCATCTAAGCGAGCGTTTTGAGACATAAAGCTTATTATAAAGCATAAGCATCGCCATCTGGAAGTATTCTGCTACTATCAAGTTATGAATCGCCAAATTGTCTTAATTGTCCATAATTTGCGCAGTTGCCATAATGTCGGTGCGATATTTAGAACAGCCGACGGTTTAGGCATCAATCACCTTTATTTAACCGGTTATACACCATATCCGATTTCCAAAACTGATCAGCGATTACCGCACCTTCGTCATCAAATCAATCAAAAAATCCATAAGACGGCATTGGGCGCCGAAAATACAATTAAATGGTCGCATATTGAAATAATTGACACCGTTATCGATAAGCTACGTCGACAAAACTTCGCTATTATCTCACTTGAGCAAGCTAAAAAGTCAACTAATTTAGTAACCTATCAACCGCCTAACAAGATTGCAGTCATAATTGGTCGCGAGATCGGGGGTATCGAGCCAACCATCCTCGAACAAACAGATGTGACTTTAGAAATACCAATGTTTGGTCAAAAGGAGTCATTTAACGTTGTCGAAGCCGCGACTATGGCACTTTACCACTTTCGCTTCTATACCCAAAACTGACAAATATGTTATTATTCGGTTATGCCCGTTAAAACACCGCGGCGACATTATTCTAGTGCACCTCGGCATCACAAACACACAAAAGTTTACCTAAAAACCTACTGGCCATATTTACCAATGCTACTAATTGTAGTTATCGGTTTGGTATTAGGCACGCCACGACCACTCACCCATCCACCAACCAACAAACATGGTGTTCTAGCTTATGCTACTAATACCAGCGTCAGTGGACTGCTTCAAGCTACCAATAATCAGCGTAACGCCAATGGGGCAGCAAGTCTGAGCTTAAATTCACAGCTGGACTCGGCCGCTCAAACCAAAGCCAATGATATGGTTAATCGTAACTACTGGTCCCACAATACACCAGATGGTCAAGAGCCATGGGTATTTATTCAAAATGCTGGCTATCAATATACCAAAGCAGGCGAAAATTTGGCTTATGGTTTTACGACCAGCGATGATACTATCACTGGCTGGATGAACAGTCCATCACATAAAGCCAATCTACTTGACACGGCTTTCAAGGATGTCGGTTTTGGTATTGCTAATGGCAATAATTTCAATAATTCAGGTCCGGAAACTGTGGTAGTAGCGATGTATGGTCAACCCAAAGTGCTAGGTGAAAATACAGCTCCGGCTTCAAACCCAACATCTCAATCGTCAACTAGTCATGCCGCTGCTTCAGCACCATCAACAAGCCCAGCCCCTAAAACCACTAGTCCATCAACAAGTTCTAATAAATCGACCAGTGACGTAGCCAAACCAAAGAATACCAATTTACCCAAGACAACTGATTTGACTGCCAACACTGAACCAGCCAGCCAGCAAATTACTCGAATCCAAACCTGGACGCAAGGACGATTGCCGTGGTTAGTACTAGCTGCCAGTAGTCTAGGCGGAATGGCGGCATTAGTTCTATTATTACGACACGGGCTTGGCTTAAAGCGATTACTTCGGGGGAGCGAACGTTTTATTTTGCACCACCCGCTACTCGATACAGTATTAGTCACTATGATAATGACCAGCTATGTTTTAACCAGAACTAGCGGTGTTATTCGTTGATTAAGTTGATAGCTTAACGTTTTGGGCACCGATTAATTTAGAGAAGACTTCGATTGATTCGGTCGCCACATCGACCCGCGCCGGCAGACGAATTATTTGCTTATCATCGTCACTACCGAGAACTAATACTACTTCGGTATCACCCTGGTTTTCATCAATCAAAGTTTTGAGTGATAATAGCATTTGTTGATCATCACCTCGATGTAAGCGTAAAAACAAGCGTTTGGCCAACTGAGCCGAGCTAGTACCAACGGTTGATTTTGATGAATTGATAGGCTCAATTAAGCCGGTTTTGGGTTTTTTAGTTGATGGTTGATAGTCAGCGGCTTCTTCTGGAGTAATCTCTATGACTTGATCGACTAATACTTTCGGTTCAATTGATACTCCACCATTTCGATCACGGACAGTAACCTTACCGGTGGCAACAATCACTTTATCACGCTGCCAAGTTGCAACTGTGTCTTTATAAATACTTGGGAAAATAACTAACTCAATCTCGTTAAATTGATCGGCTAGTCGGACAAAGGCCATTTTTTGGCCGTTTTTCGTCGTGATTTCACGAATGTCAACAATTGAACCACCAACTGTGACAGTTTTGGCATCATGGCTAGCTTCGATCACACTAATAGGCGTTGTTTTATCGGTCAGTAAGGCTTGAAAAGCGTCTAGGGGTTGTTGCGACAAGTAAATACCGAGTAGTTCGCGTTCCCACATTAACTGTTGGCGTTGACTGTAAACTGTTGGAGGTTTGTCGAGAGCCAACTTCGGTTTCGTTGATTGGTCATCATCGATTTGACCAAATAAATCAGTTTGGCCACTACTGGCCTGTTTTTGCTGGCGGTTAGCATACGCCAAAATTACATCTAAATTGTGGATTAGTTGACTACGCTCACCAAATCGGTCAAACGCCCCTGCTCGAACTAAGCTTTCAATTGCTTTACGATTAACAATTCTGATATTTACCCGTGAGAAAAAATCTTCCAGACTATCAAAATGACCTTCATCGCGAGCACGCAAAATCTCGGTCACTGCGTTGGCGCCAACATTCTTAACGGCCGCCAAACCAAATCGAATTTGCTTGGTTTTTGGGACCACCGCAAACTCAATAAACGATTCGTTGACATCAGGTTGCAAGACACCTATGCCTAATTGTTTGCACTCGGTGATCTCGATTGCCAGGCGATCGGTATTGTCGTAATCACTGGTCATTAACGATGCCATAAAAGCTGCTGGGTAGTGGGCTTTTAGGTAGGCAGTTTGATAAGAGGTTAAAGCGTAGCAGGCTGCATGGGCTTTTGGAAATGCATAAGCCGCAAAAGCTTCCAACTGTTTCCAAAATTTCTCCATTTGAGGCCGATTTGCATTTGAAGTTTTTATTGCACCATCTATAAATTCATCCTTTAATTTGGCTAGTACTTCGGGTATTTTTTTGGCAACTCCTTTTCTAAGAGTGTCCGCCTGCCCCCCAGAAAAACCAGCCAAGTCCTTGGAAATCTGCATGACCTGCTCTTGGTAAACAATAACACCATAAGTGTTTTTCAAAGCCGGCTCCATAGCCGGATGTATGTACTCTATTTTTTTAGTACCATGCTTACGAGCAATAAAATCCTCAATCCACTGCATCGGTCCGGGCCGGTATAATGCACCCATGGCTACCAGATCATCAAACTCAGTCGGCTTAAGTTCTTTGAGATAGCGTTTCATACCGGCAGATTCAAACTGAAAAACGCCTGTGGTATCACCACGTTGTAAAAGTTCATATGTTTTTTTGTCATCCAGATTGATGGTGTTGATATCGACATCTCGTGCGTAAACTTTCTTAACAATCCGTAGGGCATTCTTAATAATCGTTAAGTTTGATAGCCCCAAAAAGTCAATTTTAAGCAAACCAAGATCTTCAATTGGACCCATCGAATATTGTGTTGCAATAACGCCCTTTTGAGCTCGTTCCAATGGCACAAATTTAACAATGTCATCCGGAGCAATTACTACACCAGCAGCGTGAACACCGTGGCTGCGAATTGTACCCTCAAGTTGTGTCGCTAAATCAAACACTTGCTTGGCAGAATCAGTATTATTATATTCAGTCTTTAATTCTTGACTGTCGGCTAATGACTTGGATAGTGGTATATGTCGTCCCTGAATTGGCGGTGGAATTAGCTTGGCCCAGCGGTCAGCCTCAGCGTAGGGTACTTGTAAGACCCGAGCCACATCGCGAACGGCATTGCGAGCCGCCATTCGGCCAAAGGTTACAATGTTAGCGACATGATCATCACCATATTTATCAACACAATATTGAATTACTTCATTGCGACGACTATCTTGAATATCAATATCGATATCTGGCATAGAGATACGATCGGGATTCAAAAATCGTTCAAACAACAAGTCGTATTCGAGTGGATCGAGTTCGGTAATCCTAAGAGCATACGAAACGATTGAGCCGGCCGCTGACCCACGGCCCGGGCCGAATACAATGCCTTCATGTTTGCCCCAGTTGATGAAATCGGCAATGATTAAAAAATAGCCATTAAAGCCCATGCTGTTGATAACTCCAAGTTCGTATTCGGCACGTTCGAGAATATTTTTAGCAACTTGTTTTTTAGCCTGGCTAATAGTCATTTTCGCAGTTTTGGTGTTTGCAGTTTTGCCATAACGCCAAGCTAGACCCTGGTAAACTAATTTCTCAAGGTATGTTTTTTCAGTTTCACCTGTCGGTACAGAGAATTGCGGGATTAGGATTTTACCAAGTTCTAATTCAATACTACAGCGGTCTGAAATAATTTTCGTGTTTGTAATTATGTCAGGGTGATCCTTTCCCCAACGCTTAATAATTTGTTTTGGATCAGTTAAGTGAAGTTCAAAATTTGCCAAACTCATGCGTTTCTCGTCGCTTAGAAATGAACCAGTTTGAACGCACAACAATACCTCATGGGCTTGTTGATCGGCTTTATTAAGATAATGAGCATCACTTGTCAGAACAATCTCAATACCTAATTCTTTGGCGAGTTTAAATGTTTGATTAGTGACTTCAACCTGCTCTGACCAGCTACTAGGGTGGTCCACATGACCATGATCTTGAACTTCTAAATAATAGCGATCCCCAAAAATTTGTTGGTACCACATGGCGATTTCTTTAGCTTGGTCATATTGCCCAAGACGTAGGGCATCGCCAACTTCACCGCCGATACAGCCACTTAAAATAATCAAACCTTGGTTATACTTTTTTAACAAATCATGGTCGATACGCGGTTTATAATAAAAGCCTTCTAGATTGGCAATGGTACTAAGCCGCATTAAGTTCTGATAACCGGTCAGATTCATTGCCAAAATTATTAAGTGATAGTTGTTTTTGTCTTTAGCGGGATCTTTATCAGTAAGCTGACGCGCAGCCATATAGGCTTCCATGCCGAACAAGGGCTTAACACCACCCTTCGTAGCTTCTTTATAAAACTCAATTAGTCCTGATAATGTCCCATGATCAGTCACTGCAACGGACGACATGCCAAAGTTTTTTATTTGTTCAACCATGGCTGGTATCTTCGTCAGGCCATCCAGCAAACTATATTGCGTATGGTTGTGCAAATGCACAAAGTCAGCCGGTTTTAAACTGGTTTTTGCTGGCACGCTTTTACCCTCAACATTAATTACGACTAAGTTAGTCGACTCGGTTTAATTATACACTGCTGGAGATATTTATTTGGCTACTTAGCTACAAATTTTTTCAAATGCTTGACCGCTTTTGCGGCCTCTTTGACAGCATTATGCAGATCACGATCTTCTGCGTCGCCTTCATGTACCGCGCTCAGGATTTGCTTGGCTTTTTCTTTGCTGACTTTAGCTTTTTTAATAGCATTAGTTAACTCGCGTTTAGCAGTAAGTGATAATTTTTTAGTCTGCGCGCTACTTTTGGCAATGAGTTCACCTAGCTCATGATGCAACGATTTAAGTTGTTTTTCAGCGTCAGATTTGGCTTTAGCCGCTTTTTGTTTGATATCTTTACGGGTTTCCTTGCCACTTTTAGGAGCCGTCAAAATACCGGCTACATAACCGGCCGCTGCGGCTACAACTCCGCCAATGGCTAATTGTTTTGTAGTTTTACGCATCATCATCCTCCTTATACTTAGACCGTTTTGATTGCTTCTTTTGGAAAACTGATTCAGCGATGCCTGACATGAACCGACCAATCGCCAAGGGACCGGCTGATTTTTGAAAGAAATCGCTCACAGCCTCTGCTTTATCAGCAATACTTTCGGCTTTGGCCGCAATACGCTTAAGATGGTTTAAAACTTGGATTACTTTAATGACTGCCACAATTGCTAACACTAAGAAAATCGCTAGGGTTGAAGCTAGGATGATAACCAAAATTCTCTCTGATGTGTTCATCATTTTTAGTATACAGTACTTGTAAATTACAATCACTAATTTAAAACACTATAAATAAACACTTGCAAGATTATCTATCAAGCGTACAATGCTGTCACAATGGAATTTCCGGATTACAACGATATTTTAGATGAACAACCCAGATTCGACAGGTTGGCTAAACCATTCCAAGCCAACCTGCCCTATCACAACGAGGCTCACGGCCATGAGGCTAGTCAATCGACCGTTGACCAGGTTGTAAAGTGTCGTGAAAATGGTGTCGATATCAACCTGTGGCCACTTTATTTTGGCATGCGGGGTCATGACTTGGGTATCGATATGGACCCCCAAACTATGGGTTTTGATGAGCCAGAAGACTATTCTGCTTATTTGACTGGTCAAGTTTTGAAAGAACTACAACTAGCGGATGAGACTATTGAACAGGCCCAGGAAATTATCCTAATCACTAACCCGCAGCAAGAGCCGGTGACCTTAGTCCACAAAATTGCCCGCCGAGCCGATGTTATTAATATTGGTGGCGAATTTGCGCCATTTGTTGTTAAATCGGGTCTATTGTGGCAAGAACACCGACAACTTAGTCAAGACAATAAAAGTTATGGTGAGTGGGCTAGTGGCGCATGCAAATTTCTAACAGATCAGATTTTGGCGCCGGATTTGGCATTGGGTGATTTTGACCGAGACGATAGTGGCCAATCTTTTTTCCAACGCCGTGCGCGGCAAAATGTCGCCAGACTAGGCGGTTTACTATCTAAGATTTCAGATGTTTTCGAATCAGTTCCTGAGCCAACTGAGGGTTTGCCTTACCCTGACTTTGCTGCATTACTTGACCAACAAGGAATCCGATAGCTTTCATTTCACCATTAAGGACATCCTCGGCTGCCTTAGGGTTATCAGCAATGACCCGTTTGACTATCTCGGTGATCTCATCGATATCGGAAACTTGAATAAGGTTAAGCTCTTCAGCGATTTTATCGGGATTCTTCAAGCTTAAGTTCATTCTTATCCATATTTCCTTCCCAGCGGTTGAACTGAGTTGATTGCTAGCTAACATTTCAGACAATTTTATTGCCTGTTTAACCGATGCTTTGAAAGGTGTTAACTCAGCTCTACCTTGTATTAATTTATCAAAACTATTAACAGCCAAATTTGCTATTCGTTTGGCGTGATCAACCCCGTAGCTGTCAATTATAGTTTTAATGCGCAGAGATTTATCAGGTGATAAAAGAAGAATCTCTGTCGTGGTATTGTCAATACCTGCTTTACGAAATAGAGTTCGATAATCATTTGGCATTGTTGGTATATCTTTTTCAATATTTTTAAGATAGTCATCGTCTAAAACTATTGGTGGGACATCTGGTTCGGGCATATAACGGTAATCATGGGCGTCTTCTTTGCTGCGCTGCGATACTGTTTTTTGTTTAGCTTCGTCCCAACCACGAGTTTCTTGAACTATTTTTTCACCTTTTTCCAGCAATTCAGTCTGTCGTTTAATTTCATACTCGACCGCTTTTTCGACAGAACGAAAACTGTTCAGGTTTTTGGTTTCGGTACGGGTACCTAATTTGTCGTTAGGGCTGATGCTGACGTTTACATCAAAGCGCATGTTGCCGTAATACAAGTTAGCATAACTAACGTCGGCATAACGCATAAGTAGATAGAGTTCCTTAACATACGCTTTAGCTTCGGCGGCTGAATGCATGTCTGGTTCACTGACAATCTCAAGCAGTGGTGTACCAGCTCGATTTAAATCAACTAAGCTATAGTCTTTGCCGGCTGGATGGGTACTTTTACCAGCGTCTTCTTCAAGGTGAGCCCTGGTAATCCGGACGATTTTAGGTTTGCCGTCAACGAAGGTTTCAACTTTTCCGCCAACAATAATTGGTTGATCATACTGAGTAATCTGGTAGCCCTTTGGTAAATCAGGATAAAAATAATGTTTGCGATCAAATTTACTAAAATGCTGTGGTTTAGTATTAAGTGCCAGGGCCGCCCGGCTAGCCAAATGAATCGCTTCACGATTTAAAACCGGTAAAGCTCCGGGCATACCTAAACAAATATAGCTGATTAACGTATTCGGGGGGGCCTCACGAGCATCGTTGCCAACCGCTGCAAATAATTTAGTTTTAGTTTTCAGTTGAACATGACATTCAATGCCAATTGTTGGCTGATAGGTCTTAAACTTCTTTGGATTGGCCATTGGGCAACGCTCCTAGATCTTTAAGGGCTTGGCGATAAGCCACTAATGCCGCCTTTACATCAACCTCTTTTAATCTAACATCGTTGTCAATCAGAACTTTTTTGCACAAATTATGAGCAAACCAAATGCCGTCATTGTTGGTCAGAGTACGTTGGGCTGAAACCAAGCGTTCGCCCATGCTTTTACCTTTGAATCGGCGACGGCGAAGAGCCGAATCGAGCAACTTGTCAGCATCAGTTAGCGCCATTGGCCAGGTGGCTTTGTCCCGACAAAAGGCCTGCAGCTTTTTCCATTTGGCTACATATTGATTAATGTCTAGCTTGCGCGGTTTTTTCCTAAATACCACAAAGCTAGCAACAATAGCGGCGAGTAGAATTACGACAATAGTAACGATTGTGCCGACTTTCATAATAAGTTCTCCACTTCGTTGGCTAGTGCCAATAACTGTTGGTCATGTTTCTGGGGAGCCATAATTTGTAAACCGATTGGTAGTCCATTGCTGGTACCCGCCGGAATGGAAATAGCTGGATTGCCAACTAGATTAGCGGCCACCGTCATGACATCAGTAAGATACATTTTTAATGGATCGTTGATGTTTTGACCAATTTTAAAAGCAGTGGTTGGTGCAACCGGACCAATTAAAAAATCAACCTGTTTAAACGTATCGTTAAACTCTTCAATTAACTTAGTTCGAACAGTTTGAGCCTTTTTATAGTAAGCATCATAATAGCCACTACTCAAGACGTAAGTGCCAATCATAATCCGTCGTTTAGCCTCATTACCAAATCCCTCGCTACGGCTCCAAACATAACTTTCATCTAAAGTCGATGCTTTAGGATGACTGAATCCATAGCGTTGACCGTCATAGCGGCTTAAATTACTGCTGACCTCAGCGGGACAAATAATGTAGTAGCAAGCTAAAGCTAGAGGTAGTGATGGCAGACTGACTTCGCTAATGTTGGCACCGGCGGCTTTGAGTTTATTAGCGGCCGATAATATTTTAGTTTTGACATCTGAATCGATACCTTCATTTAAATATTCTTTGATAACGCCAATCTTCAGATTTTTTATACTTTTTTTCAGACTAGTGTACGATTTTTGCCGTTCAATCGTGGTGCTATCGAGTTCATCACGACCAGCGATTACGTCAAGTATCAAAGCGGCATCGCTAACTGTTCGGGTCAATGGCCCAATTACGTCAGTGCTGCTGGCCATAGCTACCACGCCACTTCGTGAAACCAGGCCATAGGTCGGTTTGTAGCCAACTGCGCCAGTAAACGAAGCTGGCAAGCGAATTGACCCACCAGTATCTGTACCAAGCGCGAAAGGCACCATATCCAAAATCACCGCTGCCGCCGAACCGCCAGACGAGCCGCCTGGCACCCGCGAACGATCATGTGGGTTTTTAGTAACTTTAAAGTCGCTGTTTTCGGTGCTAGTACCATGAGCAAAAGCATCGAGGTTAGCTTTAGCGATACAGATTGCACCTTCAGCCTCCAGTAGCTCTATGGCTGTAGCCTGATATGGCGCATTAAACCCTTTCAAGATATTGCTGGCCGCTGTGGTCTCGGCGCCAAATGCCAAAAAATTGTCTTTGGCGATAAATGGTACGCCAGCTAAACGCCCGGCTGACTTGCCGTTAGCCACTAGTTTGTCAACTGCCTCAGCGCGTTGGAGTGCCCGTTTTTCTGTAGTATCAATAACGGCATCAAACTGACTGTTCTGCTCAATTGCTTCAAGGGCTTGCTTAACTTGCGATAAGGCAGATACCTGACCACTTTGGACACTATTAGCAATATCTTCGATTGATGGCCATTGGCTGGTCTTTATTAATTGGCTCAAGTCAACATCCTTTTAACTTTTATCTGGCCGTCTTTAACAGCTGGAGCGTTTTCGAGCAATTCTTCTGGTGATACACCGTAATCTTTAATTTCATCATCGCGCATCACATTTGTCAGTCCACTAACCTGTGAAGTTGGTTCATAACCAGTTAAATTAACTGTTTGAAGCAGTTCAACGTAGCCTAAAATAGCACTGATTTCAGTCTGAAAGCGTTTTGCTTCATCATCAGTTAAATGAAGTCTTGCTAAAGCCGCCAATTTCAAAATATCGTCGTGGGTTAACCTAGCCATTTCCCTCTAGTATAACAGAGACCACTCGTCAGTGTCTTTACAAAATCTATAAATAGGTGCACCATAATAGTTGATAAACTAATCTAAATATAAATATGTCAACCTTAATGGCCGAACCGAGCCTATACCGACACCCTCAACTAGAAATTGAGGGTGTTTTTGATATAAATCAGAATGAAGAATCGCAGCCACGTCTAGCGCATGGCCAGGTTGACGTTGGTCGAGTGCCAATCAGTTATACAGCCGGATTGCCAGAACAACGTATTTATGATGGTTGGGCAAGCTTTGAACCAGGTTTCGGCGGACTTAAAAGCACTTCTCGACCATTAAGGAATGCTCTTAGCGAGCTAGGACTGATCACTGTTACTTATGGTCCGGCTCGTAACGATAACGATAATCCATGGACCCGTTTAACCCGTTCCCAAGATACACACATCCAGACAATAGAAGCTATAGCGAACGACATATCCAAAAACCCGGCAATCAAAAGGACTGCGCCTGATTATAAAACAATTGACTTCGACAGACAGGTACTGATTCCGCATTCGATGGGCGGTTTAGCTGCTGTACCTTACGCCGAAAAACAAATTAATAACGACAATCATAACACTTCCATTGATGCCATTATTAGTTTAAGTTCGGCCGGTTATGGCTCGCCTAGTTTTAAGCAAATAGCACATGCCATACCGCTTGGGGTAGGCCGGGCCATTCGCGATGAATTAGTACCTGGACTAAAAAACACAGACATAGCAATTAACCCTACTAATCTGGCTAGGATAATCCACTACTATGGCCGAAATCCAGGACGAACGATTGGTGAGGCTTTATCTTGCTTAACTCAAGATGTTCGACCGGCCGTTAAAAGATTGGGTGAACAAGGTGTTAAGACCGCTTTTATAGCCTTTGAAAATGACATTTTAATTCCACCTAATGAGCAAATTAGTGATGTAGTTGACCTTTATCACGTGATGCCTGATTCTGGTCATTCTGCGCCACAATTTGAACCTAAACGTGTTGCCAATATGATTGTTGACAGCTTGCATCAACTTGAATTAACAACCTAATCGCTACTTAAAGTTTAGCCTTAATATCAGAAATTATGTCACGCAGTTCGGCGGCTTGTTCAAATTGTAAATTGGCAGAGGCTAAATCCATCTGTGATGTCAAATCTTTGATCAGCTGAGGATACTCATCTTTGGGAATTTTCTTAAGATTTAGTTTGGCGGTTTTAGCTTCCTCGGGTAAATCTGGTCGCATGCCCTTTTCAACTGCTTTGCTGATGCCTTTGGGTTTAATGCCGTGTTGTTTATTGTAGTCGGATTGAATTTTACGTCGGCGATTTGTTTCATCAATGGCTCGGCGCATACTGCCAGTAATTACATCAGCATACATTATGACTCGGCCGTTGACATGACGAGCGGCTCGGCCAATAGTTTGAATTAAGGCTTGAGTACTCCGTAAAAAACCTTCTTTATCAGCATCTAAAATAGTTACTAGACTAACTTCTGGTAAATCCAAACCTTCTCGAAGTAAATTAATGCCGACCACCACATCATAGACGCCCAATCGTAAGTCACGTAAGATGTCAGTTCGATCAAGCGTGTCCACGTCACTGTGCAGATAAGTTACTTTGATGTTTATTTCCTTTAGATAATCTGTAAGGTCTTCAGCCATGCGCTTGGTTAATGTGGTTACCAGAACTCGTTGACGTTTTTCAACAGTTGTTCGAATTTCAGCAATCAGATCGTCAATTTGACCGTCAACTGGACGAACTTCAATTTCTGGATCAATTAGCCCAGTTGGGCGAATCACTTGCTCGGCTGGTTGGAGGCTGCGGCTTAGCTCATACTCCGCCGGCGTAGCACTGACGTAAACAACCTGGTTAATATGCTTCTCAAACTCGGTAAATGTCAACGGCCGGTTATCCAGAGCACTTGGCAAGCGAAAACCATACTCCACCAATGCTTCTTTGCGCGCCCGATCACCGTTATACATACCACGTACTTGCGGAATCGTCATATGCGATTCATCAATCAACATCAGGTAATCATCCGAAAAATAGTCGAGTAGTGTGGCCGGTTGTTCACCCGGCTCACGATTAGTTAAATAACGGCTGTAGTTTTCAATCCCTTTAACAAAACCGGTTTCGGCCATCATTTCTAGATCGAATTTAGTCCGTTCCTGAATCCGCTGGGCTTCAATTAATTTGCCGTGTTTTTTAAAAAAGCGCGTGCGTTCATCAAGTTCGGTTTCAATTTGGCCTAAAGCTAGTTTTAGTTTGTCTTCGGGTGTGACGTAGTGGCTGCTTGGAAAAACTTTCAATTTATCAGGTTTGGCTAGAATTTCGCCGGTCAATGGGTCAAGCTGAGTGATTCTTTCAATTTCATCGCCAAAAAATTCCACCCGGTAAGCCACTTCCTCACCAGCCGGAAATATATCGACTACGTCACCGCGCACTCGAAAGACACCACGATGAAAGTCTAAGTCGTTACGTTGGTACTGAATATCGGTTAGTTGCCGGAGTAGCTTATCGCGAACTCGGCGTTCACCTTTTTTTAGACTGATCGCTAAATTGCCATAGTCTTCGACAGAGCCAATACCGTAGATACAGCTGACACTGGCCACGATAATGACATCGCGCCGGGTTAACAGCGAGTCTGTTGCGGCGTGGCGCAAACGATCAATTTCTTCATTAATCTGGCTGTCTTTTTCGATGTAAGTATCACTTCTGGCAATGTAGGCTTCGGGCTGATAGTAATCAAAATAGCTGACGAAGTAATGGACTGCGTTGTTTGGGAAATATTGCTTGAATTCACTGTATAGTTGAGCCGCCAAGGTCTTGTTGTGGCTAAGTACTAAGGTTGGACGCTGGGTATTTTGAATTAAATTAGCCATTGTGAAGGTTTTACCCGACCCGGTCACACCAAGCAAAACTTGTTCATGGGCTTTATTAACTAGACCGTCCGTCAATTGTTTGATAGCAGTCGGTTGATCGCCCGTCGGTTTATATCCACTCTTAAGCTGGAACTTAGCCATCCTTATATTGTAGCAAGCTAACTAGACTACTTAATGACAAGTGTTTTAAGGGCATCTTCAATATAAGGTGTTTGATCCTTTTCACCGTTTAGAATGTCATGTACAGCATAAATGTGTACGCTCCCCGAACCTACAAAGTATGTATATTCTTTAGTGCCGAACGGTATGTCCATCATTGGCGTTTTTTCTTTTTGAACAAAGTAATACTTTTTCACAGTTAAACCTCCGGCGGTTTTAAAGTCAGTTTGTTTTACTCCACGTAAATCTGCATTAGTTGGTCCCTGTGAGACTGTGTCTAGCAAAAATGGTATGTTTGTAAAGTCCTTACCGCCTATCGTTTCTTCAACCTTTGCTTTAGTACCCTTTTTATAAACAATATCGTTTGCACTGGAAGTAAATAGATTTTTTACATCTGTATTAGTTGTTAAGTCCCAGCCATCAGGAATTCTAATGCTATATTTGGCTGAATTAAAAAGATACCAGTTAGCTGTTTCGTCTGATGTGTCAGTAAATTTTTGGCCGTTTTTAGTCGCACAGATTTCAGGAAAAGTTTCTTGTATTTTGCTACCAACGGCTTTCTTGCATTCATCAAAATTTGTAATTTTTGTGGTTTGAGCATAGCTATTTTGGTTAGCTTTATTAAGTGAATCATCAGTTGATTGTTTGCTGTGCCAGACATACCAGCCAGTAGCGCCAATCATACTGACAATAATCAAGATTAATATTGTTTCTATTGTTCCAATTCCACTCTCATTGAGTTTTTTCATTTAATTCCCCCTTCATTACTATCCACTGTGGCCACTGGTGCCTTTAATAGGCCGGCCATACTCATCGGTTTTGTCATCGTCTAAGTACCACGAGGCCGCCAAAGCTTTGGTATCGATGTCTTTATTATCGTTATTCAGACGGTTGATAATCAACCTAACTAGTTCTTCAGGATCATCATTATAAATCAAATTCTTCTGGTTAACGGGTTCTAGTCGCTGCATTAGCTCTTTGATAATATCAGCTGCGCCTTGGCTGCCAGTCAAAATACCACAAATAGTATTGCTCTCTAGCGCTGTGGTAAATTCATGCAAGCTGCCCATTCGGCCACCAATAGTAATCACAGCATCACTAGAAAGTACCAAGTGGGTATCTCGACCGACATAATGCATGCCCGTAAAATTAATAAAGTCATAAATCCCAATCGGCAGCCGATATTTGAAAACATGCTCGCGTAGTGATGACGCCGGCGAAAAGCCAATACTCATGCCACCAGCCGCTTTGGCTGCCCGGGCAGCATAATATGGCAGACCAACCGTGGCACCAGTAGTGACAATATGGCCGGCTTTGGCAATTGATTGACCAATTTGTTCGGCTAACTTTTTGTCTAGCTCGACGGTTTTACCGGCCGCCGCACCGGATACACAAATAGCATAATTCATCCAAAAATCTCCTGGGCAATCATCGATACTGACCGAGATTCATTGTCCAACTGTTTCAATACTTGGGCTTCCAACGCCGGGTGGCTAAGGTAACGCATTTGCAACTCATTCCAAAGACTGTGGCGCATATAATGACAGCTTTGCTGACCATAGGGCACATTATTAAGGTAGTTGACGGCATTATCCATCAAGTTAAAGCTAATTGGTCGGTCTTCAACCATCAAACCAACGTAGTCCATCTCATGCCAATACATCAGTGCTGGTTCTAGACGATACAAAACTTCCTCGGCCTTGCGCCAAGCTAAATCACTAGCTTCAAGATATGGTTCAAACAAACCGTGATTGGCTGATTTAGATTGGTGAGCTAAATGTCGCTGAACAACCCGCCAATGGACGGTATGCCGGCCGACCTTTAGTTTTCCGGTGTCGTCATCGGCAATTAATTTAACTACCATATCACCAAAGTTTGGTTCAATTTGTTTGAGTTTCAAAAATGCACCATATAATCTAATTTCGTTAATATAATACAAAATTATAGTCATTAGCATCATTGGTAGGCCTTTAAGTTGATCGACTGGTAATGGCAAAATCAATATTGAGCCTAGTTCTTTGGAGTGAATCAAATTATGGTGTGATTTACGAACATAGTCGCCCGTGATTGCTTGCCATCGTCCACCAGCTGGTTGAATAAACTCAATTGGCCTAGCTTCAAAATCAGCCGGTTGGAGTTTTTTATAAGTTTTTATAAATTTACTCAGCCATTCTTCCGATTCTAAAATCCTAATTAGTCCGAATAACAGACCCATAGATTCGCGTTTCAACATCGAATCAATTGACCGATATTTCAATTTTTTCATAGTTTGCTGCGGTGGATTATTGGTTAATAAACGCTTAGCCACACTGTGTTTTAACGCCCAGGTTTGTTTGGGGATATTTAACCTTTCAATAACTAGCCGAATTTTAGTTATAACTTCTTCAACTTTGGCTAAATCACTGAGACCAATATGTTTACTTAAAAATTGATTATGCAGGCCAACTAAATTCATCAAAGCGTAATAAAGCTCTTCGCTTGATGACTGGGTAGGATCTAATTCTAAAGCTATAACGTGCCGATTGATTTTGGTGGCAATTTCAGCAGTTAAGCGAACATCGATACTTTGATTGCCACTGGCCTTTTCCAATTCAGTTACATTAATTGAAAACCATGGCTCATTGGCCCCCAAAAGTTCCGACAAAGACTTCGACATAGTTACCATAAGCATAACATTTATCGGTGGTTCTATAAAAGGTGTGGTTGTTAATTTTTGACTAATGTGGTGTAATGCGTCCTAATATGATTGAATATCGGGAGCTTGCTGACGCGGTCACATACGGCAGAGTGTTAGCAAATGGCGGGGTTATAGGCAGTTTGATAACGGCGCCACCTAATGATGAGTATTCTTGGGGCCGAGCCTGGAGTTATGGTGCGGCATGTACTGGCGATGTTGTCGATGGTTGGCTCGCCCGTCGTGATTCGCGCGGCACTAATGACCATGGCGCGATGCTCGATCAAACTATGGACAAAGTGGCTTCATATGCCACAGAGGGAACTATTGCCATTAAACACCGTGATCCTGTGGCTGGCGTTTCAGTAGCCGTTGATCTTATGCGCGATAGGATAGTTAATGGTAAACGCCGAGAAATAATCGCCGTTAATAAACTTTTGGACGAACAAGGTAAACCAGAAATTGCCCTGAAGGCTCGCAAATTAGGTAAAATAAAAACTTTGGCAAAATCAGTTACAAACGGTTTCGCTATGTCGCCGCTTGGTGAAAAATATCCGAATACTATCCGCCTAATGCGAGTTGGTTGCATGGCTTTAACGGTTGCCAGTGGTGTTGATTTCGTCAAAAAAGCCGATCAGGCTTTAGTCGAGTTTTATGCAGATCAAAACGGTTCGGGTTTATACCAAGAGGGTGCCTTTTCCAATAACTCGCTAAGCTGATTTTCGGTTAGCAAGCCATCTTGAGCGCCGACCTTCTGAACAACGTTCATAGAGTTAATGGGTGCCCACTGTAGTGCCCCTTCGATATTACTGCCTTTAACCAAAGCCGCCACAAAAGTGCTGGCAAAAGCATCGCCAGCGCCAGTCCGTTCAAAAGGTGGCGCCGGATCAGGATAAGGTGGCATTTTATAGCGGTTTTGGCTATCACTGGCATAAGCCCCGTCAGGACCGTCAGTTATTACCGCAATTTTTGTCCCTAGCTCATGCATTCGGTTGAGCAGATCATGGACATCTTGGTGATCACCGCCCGTCACATTAGCGGCTTCTTCACGGTTTAATATCAGGACTTCGGTTTGTTTATATAGCCGATGGAGCTTTTGGACACCAGCTTGCATCTGAAAAGTGCCGGGCTGAAAGGCCAACTTAACTTCTGGGTTGTCTTCTAGCCAATCAGCGATATGATCATGGTATTTTTCAAGAGAATTTTTACTGATTGAACTGAAGTAAACCCATTTCGGAATATCAATCGAGCGAAACCTTGGCCAATGGTAATCATATTCTTCGTGCTTTATCAAAATTGTTCGCTCTTCTTTGTACCACAAAACATAGTGGTAATTACTGACCTTGCCGGGATTAATGTGGATGAAACGTGAGTCGACGTCATTCTTTTCTAACGCGTTGATAATGTCACGCCCGAATTGGTCACCGCCAACATTTGACACTAAACCACTATTCAGGCCTAACCTCGCAAAGCTAACTGAGGCATTGGCAGCGTTGCCGACACCTTCAATGATTTGAGCATGGTCATATGGTACTTTAGTGGCAAATGGTACAGACAGCCAATCACCATCTTCATTGTGATAAACATGAGCATTGTCATCGAGCAGTTTAATAAAAGCATCGGTTACCACATCACCAATACTCAGGACATCAATTTGTGAATTATGACTCATCACCCACCGCTAAATTTACTACTTATGCTATTGTCGCATGGAATGTTTAAACGGCCAACTGGCATTAATTGAAAGCTTCCTGGTCAACCGGTTTGTCAGTTGGCACTGGTTTCGAGCTAGGTGTTACGGCTTTGCCGGCTGAATTGAACATATCAATTTTACTCTCCACGACTTTTTGAACAGCAGTAATAACCTTGTCCATTAATTTGACGACAGCATACTCGTCTGGATTATCTTTCAAAACTTGTTCGAGAGTCGTACGATAAGCTTTGCGAAGGTCGGTGTTGATATTTATTTTGGAGACGCCAATTTTAACGGCATCTTCAAAATAGTGTCCGGGCGTACCACTGCCACCATGCAAGCTGATATTACAATCAATCGATGCCCGAATTTGTTTAAGTAACTCTAAATCAAGTATTTTTGGGACTGGGTACGCGCCGTGCAAATTACCAATTGCGGCGGCATACGTATCAATCCCGGTTGCTTCGACAAATTCCTGAGCACCATCGGGTGTACTAAAAGTTTTTTTAATTTCGTTATAATCAAAAGCTTTGGTAAAAACATTAGAGCCACCACCGAAGTAATGGGGTTCACTTTCAACCATGGCGCCAGTTTTTTTAGCGGCATCCACAATTTGTCTAGTTTTTTCGATAATTTGGTGCTCGGTGGCATCATGGTCAGCTTGGGAGATATCGATGTGGATGAGCTCATAGCCGGCTTCGATGCCAGCAATCGCCGCTTCGACAGATGGTGAATGGTCGAGATTAATGTAAATTTCCACACCGACATCACGCTTGTAGTTATCAACCATATCACGGATATTGTCTAGCCCCATAGCCTCAACCTCACCCTGACTGACTTCAACTAGCACTGGAGCTTGCTTATCGCGGGCCGCCCGTACAACGGCTACTAAAGTTTCTTGGTTGTCCAGATTAAAAGCGCCCAATGCAAAATGTTCAGTCCGCGCCCGCGCCATCAGCGCTCGCGCTCGGTCGCAATTATACCTAATTTGACTTAGTGATATCGACAAACTTAGCCTTTCAGATTGCTTATGCTTTTCAGCATATCATATAATAAAAACAGCGATGCTAAATCGAAACAAATTGCTGGCCATTGTAAGTTGGCTATTACCATCTGGTAGTGGCGTGATTATTTACTTTTTAACCAGCGTTTTAACGCTGTCACTTAGTAATGCTAATTATTTCCGTAGTTTTTTTGACTTACCACAAAATTTTCATTTTAAAAATGCCTTGCTCGATTCTATTAACAATTTAGTCCAACGCTTTGTTGGTGATCATATCGCCCGCTCGGCGATTGTGGCCTTATTTTGGGCACTGGTTGGCTTATTGGTCTACATGGTCATCTGGGTTATGATCAACTACTCTGACGAGATCGGTAATGATCTGGCGGTGACAAAATATATGCACCCCCGTAACAGCGATACTCGTTCACCGCTACGTGGTTTAATTGTTAGGATTGCTTTTCAAGTAATAGCTTTAATTATCTTGATAATTTACTTAAATATGGTGATAAACGTTATTATTCCTCGAATTGGTAATCTTTATCGTCAATCAATTCACCAGTGGCCGAGTTTACAATCTGTCGGACATGGTAGCTTGGGACTACTCTGTGAATTTGTAGCCTTGCATTTAATTATTCTGCTGGCGCGCTTATTAACACTTCGAAAAAGAATATTTGGCTAATTTTTCGAACTGTCGAGCATATCTTCAACAGTAGAAACAATGTGTTTAGCATTAAGTCCAAAGTGATCAAGTAGTTCTTCTGGCTTACCCGATTCACCAAAATGATCTTTCATGCCCATACGAATTAATGGTGTAGGCTGATGTTCACTAAGCAGTTCGGCAACTGCTCCACCCAAACCGCCAGCCATTTGACCTTCTTCAATCGTGATAGCTTTACCAGTTTTTTGAACACTTTTTAATATTGTCACGCCATCAAGCGGTTTAATGGTTGGACAATGGATAACTTCAGCTTCAATGCCTTTTTTAAATAGCATCTCAGCTGCTAGCAGCGCTTGATAAGTCATTGTGCCAGTGGCAATCAAACTTATTTCACTACCAGGTGAGTAGACGTAGGCTTGGCCAATTTCAAACGGTGTTTTATCAGTTGTAATAACTGGTGTGGCTTCTCGGGCCAAGCGCATGTAGTTTGGTTTATTATTAGTCGCCATGGCTAAGGTCGCGCGCTCGGCTTCCAAGCTATCACCAGGAGCAATTACCACCATATTTGGCAAAACCCGCATCAAGGCAATGTCCTCAAGCATTTGGTGAGTGGCGCCATCCGGACCAACCGACACTCCGGCATGTGAACCAATAATCTTAACCGGTCGATCGTTAAGGCAAATGGTGGTTCTGATTTGTTCCCAGTTGCGGCCAGGGCTAAAAGCGGCGTAACTTGATACAAACGGAATCTTACCGACCGCAGCCAGTCCTGAGCCAACCGTGACTAAGTTTTGTTCAGCTACTCCAATTTCAATAAAACGATCCGGAAAAGCTTCTTTAAACAAATGCATTTGGGTTGATTCAGTCAAATCAGCGCAGGCCGCCACGACATTGTCGTTAATCTGGCCGGCTTTCAATAAGCCTCGGCCAAAACCTTTGCGAATTGGCTCACTGACTAAATCTTTAGCTGTTACATCATCAACTAAATAATACTCACTCATGTTCGCTCCGGATCTTACCTTCCAGCGTTCTCAGCTCATGGAGGGCTTTTTTAGCCTCTTCGTGATTGGGTGGCGCGCCGTGCCAATGAAAATCATACTCCATAAAATCAACGCCTTTACCGGGCACTGTGTGCGCTAAAATCATAATTGGTTTTTCAACTACCGCCCGGCCCATCGCACAAGCATCAATAACCGCTTCAACGTTGTTGCCGTCAATTTCTATAACATGCCAGCCAAAACTTTCCCATTTGCTCTTCAAATCTTCCAGCGGCATGACAACCTCAGTCGGGCCATCAATTTGAATATTATTACGATCGGTAATGGCAATAATATTGTTAAGCTTGTATTTACTGGCTAGCATGGCCGCTTCCCAAACATTGCCTTCGTCTTGCTCGCCGTCACTCATAATTACATAAACCCAACGATGCATATCTTTGTTCATGCGCATAGCCAGAGCCACACCGCAAGCTTGACTTAAACCGGATCCAAGTGGACCACTTGTAGTTTCTAAACCAGGTAAGCGCAATCTTTCGGGGTGTCCTTGCAAACGCGAGCCAAACTGTCGAAGAGTCATTAGCTCTTTGCGATCAAAGTAACCGGCGTTCGCCATGGTGGCATATCTCACCGGTACGCAGTGTCCATTGCTAAGGAGCAGGATATCGCGCTGATCCCAATCTGGTTTCTTGGGATCGTGTTTGAGAATTTCAAAATATAAGGCCGTAAATATGTCAGCTAGTCCCAGTGGCCCCGCACTATGACCACTACCTGCATGTTCAAGCATTTTGATAATATCTTCACGGATAGTTGTAGCAACGATTTCGAGTTCTTGAATAGTCAATTGTTTTTTCATTTGTATCTTGTAACTAACTCTTCTAGTTTAGCATAAGCCGAGGTCGGATCATCGGCTTTTTGAATAAAACCGCCGACATTTAAAACATCAACACCGCCGCTTAGCAAAGCATTAACGTTGTGTTCGTTAATCCCGCCGTCCCAGCCAATTTCAAGTTCGGGTTTGAGGTGTTTAAGCTCGGTTATTTTCCGCAACAGACTTAGATCAGCCTTGCCGCCAAACCGGCCTAAGTCACCAGAAAAAATTAAAACATGGTCAATTAAATCTAACCCCGATTGAATAGTCGAGACTGGTGTGTTGGCTAGTAGAGCAACACCGACTTTTATGCCCGCTGCATGTAATTGATCGGCAAAATTCTGAAAATCACCATGTGTCTCGGCATGAACTATGGCCAAATGTGGTTGATGTTGCAAAATTACATTAAGTGTTTGGTCGGGTCGGCGAAACATGAGATGTACGTCAGCTGTTACACCAGCTGGCCACCAAATTTGATCGAGTCCAGGCGATTTAGTTGGCGTTAACTGACCATCCATAAAATCCAAATGGATACGCTTGGTAAAATGGGCAATTCGTTCAATCTGTTGACGATATTCATCTGTTGTCGTAGCGGTTACGGTTGGACAAATAACGGCCATTACAGCTCATCCAATTCCTTTAAACGGCGAACAAAGCGTGGCGCCGCTTCAAATTTAGTGTTAAGCCAAACGTCAACAATTTGTTTAAGCTGGTTGTTTTCCAGGTCATCGGCCGGCAAGCACAAAATATTACTGTCGTCATCATTCCGTGATAATTTGGCAGCTTCACGATTGTAACCGAGGACTGCTCGAATGCCTTTGTGGCGATTGGCGGCCATACACATACCCTGGCCACTACCACACAACAAAATACCGCGAGCGTCCTTATCGTCGCTAGCTAACACATCAGTTACTACTTGTTTGGCAAACACTGGGAAATCATCATCTGGATCAAGTCTTTGATCACCGTCGTCCAGAACTGGGTAACCACTATCTTTCAGAAATTTAACCAACGGCTGTTTGAGCTGATAACCACGATGGTCAGTACCAACGTAAATTTTCATAATTTAATCGGCCTTGGGTTTGGTCGGTGGGTTATGAATTAGCCGGCCAGCATCAGCGACCAGTTCAACCAAACGGTTACTGTAACCCCATTCATTGTCATACCACACCACCACTTTAGCCAGTGTCCCATCAACGACGTTAGTAAGTAGCAGATCAATAATACCGGAATGGCTGTTGCCAACATAGTCTTTACTGACCAAGGGTTCGTCGGATATATCAAGAATACCCTGGAAATATGGCTCTTTAACGGCTTTTTTAAATACCTCGTTAATTTCATCAACTGTGGCCTTATGTTCCAATACCATAGTTATATCACTCAGACTAACTACTGGGCTGGGTACACGCACACTCATGCCGTCAAACTTGCCCTTTAGTTGTGGCAAAGCTAATGTCACGGCAATGGCTGCACCGGTAGTCGTTGGCACGATGTTTTCAGCCGCCGCTCGGGTTTCACGCATATCCTTGGCTGGACCATCCTGCAAGGCCTGGCTAGCCGTATAGCTGTGCACAGTTGTCAGCATAGCTCGGGTAACGCCCAAGGCTTCATCCATGATGGCCATAACTGCGGCGACTGAGTTGGTTGTGCAACTAGCGTTACTAATAATATCGCCGGCTTTAGCGAGTGCATCTTCATTGGCGCCAATTACCAGCGTTTCAATGTCAGCACTCTTGGTCGGCGCCGAAATCACCACTTTTTTAGCGCCAGCCTTCAGGTGTTGAGCGGCATCTTCGCTTTTGGTAAAACGTCCGGTCGATTCAATAACGACATCGACACCTAATTTACCCCAAGGCAGTTTAGTTGGATCTTTTTCAGCAGTAACAGGGATTCTAAGTCCTTCAACAATAAGGTTGCTGTCGTCAAAACCAACCTGTCGATTGTAGGCACCATAGTTACTGTCGTGTTTTAACAAATAAGCCAGGGTTTTGGTGTCAGTTAAGTCGTTGATGGCGACAATATCTAAATCAGCCCGGTCAAAGGCAATCTTAAAAGCATTTCGACCAATTCGGCCAAAACCATTGATAGCAATGTTGGTTTTCATCTGTTAGTTACCCCCAATTTAGCATTAGCAGTTCACTTGCTATTGTACGGGGTTCAGATATGTAGCGCAATATGGCTTATTTTTTGAAACGGTCAATGCACTCGTTGATGATCTTTTTTGCATCATCCGGGCCACCCCAGCCGAGAACCTTGGTAGTACCAGGTTTTTTTAGGTCTTTGTAGTGATTGAAATGATGTTCAATTTTCTGCTTCCACCTGGGGTGGATGTTGTCCAATGAATCAATGGCGTCGCCGGTATTACGATCATCAGACGGCACGCAAACAATTTTATGATCCATTTCACCGTCGTCTTCAAAATTTAAGACACCCAGGATTTTGGCTTTAACGTTAACGCCAGTTGGGATTGGATCGTTTGTTAGTACTAAGGTATCGAGTTCATCGCCATCTTCGTCGAGAGTTTGTGGGATAAAACCATAGTTGCAAGGCTTGGCAAAAATACTCGGCTCCACACGATCCAATTCAAAGATCGCCAAGTCGCGTCGCCATTCAATCTTCAGCGTTGACCATTTGGGAATCTCGATAACGGTATTGATTACTCCGCCGTTAACATCACCCGGAGTTAAGACCTTGTTAAAGTCAGCCATAAGGTTCTCCTTATCTAATTTACTCGGATATATTGTACACTAAAGTTTGATTATGAAAGTTATTGGCCACCGCGGAGCCGCCAGTTTAGCACCCGAAAACAGTTTAGCTAGTCTTCAGGCTGCAATTAACGCCGGAGTTGATGCAATCGAGTTCGATGTCCGCGTTACGGCTGATCACCAGTTGGTTTTAAGTCATGATAACTCGCTCCAACGGTTGTTTGGTATTAATCAGAAAATATCAAGTTGCAGCCTTGAACAACTTAAAACATTCAAAAGTTTAGCCGGTGAGCCATTGGCCACTTTAGATCAAGCTTTAATATTAGCGGCCGAGACCAACTTGGTTATCGAAGGTAAAGACCATGGCTGGGCAGAGCCGTTAGCTAAAACTTTAAAAAATCACCCCAATATTAAAAATATAACAGTAATCTCATTTAATTATCTTGAACTACACCAATTCAATGAATTGTATCCTGCAACCCGTTGTTTTGGCTTAAGTCACCATAGCCCTTTGCATGTTATCAACGCCGCACGGAAATATAAATTTGCTGGCATTGATATTTTTTATCTAATGTTAAACCCCCTAGTCTATTATTTGGCTCGGCGTCATAAACTGGAAATCATTGTCTATAACGTTAATCAGCCCTGGTTAGCCAAATTGATTAAGCACTTCTATCCGGAAGTGTCGATTACCACGGATGTCCCACAAAAATTACAGCTTTTAAGATCTCGTTAAGCTTGTCGGCTATAATTGCCTTTATGAAGGTTATATTTGATCGACTCGAACCACTAACGTCATCCATTAACACCTTTTGGTTTAAACCGAATAAACCAGTTGATTATCAAGCTGGTCAATTTACAGAGATAAAATTGCCTCACAACCATGTTGATGACCGTGGTGACAAGCGTTGGTTTACAATTTCCGCCTCCCCAACTGACCACTTAATTTCGATAACTACCAAATTTTCAGAACCCAGCA